>JAEYWB010000272.1 GCA_023429275.1 Planctomycetota bacterium | reverse complement strand
CCTGGATCCTTATCAGGCCTCGAAAACCATGCCCGCCTGTGAATAGCCCGCGGAGGTGCCCAGGAGGAGGATCGGCTGTCCGGGAAGGATGTTTCCCTCGCGGCGGAGCTGATCGAGGACCAGTGGGATGCTGGCGGCGGCCATGTTTCCCAGGTTCGCGACACGGTTGATGAATCGGTCCGGCGGGAGGTCGAGCCGGCGGCGCATCGCTTCGACGCCATGGACCGAGGCCTGGTGCGGAAGACAGAGCAGGCTCTCACGGGCGGCGGGCTCATGGAAACCGCTCTCCCGGAGCAGCGTCTCGACGAGCGGGGGGAGGTGTTTGAGTGCGATCCGCAGGAGCCGCGGCCCCATCATCTGAAACCGGAACTGTGCGTCTCGCTCCGGCGTGTAGTCGAACGGCGGCAGCCGCTGCCCGCCGCCGACCACCTGGCACTCCTCGACGTACTCGGGCCAGGTTTCGTGCCGGAAGAAGTAAGTTGCGCGGGCGTCGCGTCGTCCGACGATGACGGCGGCCGCTCCGTCGCTCAGCAGTGTCGCGCTCTCGGGATGATTCCAGTCGGCGCCGGCGATCGCCCCCTCCGAAGCGACGAGCAGGATCCGACGATAGCTGCCACGAGGATCGGCCAGAAGGGCATTGGCGACATTGAGGCCGAGGAGGAACCCGAGGCACGTTCCCTGGACATCCATACCCGGGACGCCGTCTGAATCGAGGCGAAACTGCGACAGGAGAATCGCGGCGTTGCAGGGGATCGGCTGATGTCGCGAGGTGCTGCAGTCAATCAGCAGATCGATGTCGCGCCACGTCAGGCGCGCGTCCTCGAGAGCCCGGACAATCGCCCGGCGGGCCATCGTGGCCGGGGTCTCCGGCCTGACACACTCATACCGGGTCAGGACCTGGGTGTGCCGTTCCACCCATCCGGCGGGAAGTCCGGCCCGGCGCTCGATCTCGTCCGCACTCAGTCCGGTTCCCGGAAGGTCGCTCCCCGTCCCGAGAATCTCGAAATGCTGCCACATGGAACTTCCGAAGCAGCCCATGTGGGCGGGGAGAGAGGGCCATCGCGAGATTCGATGCTACTCCACACACGGGAGACGAACAATCGCCTCCGGCATGCGATGCCGCATCGGACACGCATCCGAGGATGTTGGAGAAGCGCTGTCGCCGATCGGACTGTCCTGACAGGGACGCGGCACTCGAGCAAACGGCTCGATCCCGCCAGCACGTCAGCTCAGCAGGCTCTTGATCGGAGTGGTCTCGGGTTCCACGATCCGGATCGGGCGGCCGACGTTCGAGAGGTTCTGCTTCGTGTGGTCGATTCCCAGTCCACCGCAGACGGTGGCGAAGAACTGGTTGACCGAGACGGGGTTGTCCTTCACCGCCATTCCCCCTTCGTCCGTGGCGCCGTAGACCTGGCCGCCGCGGATGCCCCCCCCGCACAGGGCTGTCGTCCAGGCGTTCGGGAAGTGGTCGCGTCCCGTCATGCTGTTGATCGCCGGCGTCCGGCCGAATTCCCCCATCCAGACGACCAGTGTCGACTCGAGGAGGCCGCGGTCCTTGAGGTCCTCCAGCAGTGTGGCCCACGCCGGGTCGAGGACGCCGCAGAGCCCTTTGAGCATGTTGAAGTTGTCGTTGTGGGTGTCCCACCCGATCCCGCCGCCGTTGCCGACACCGTTGAGTGACACTTCCACGAACGGCACCCCCCGCTCGATCAGCCGCCGCGCCATCAGGCACGCCTGGCCGAACCTCGACTTGCCGTATCGCTCCCGCAGCTCCGTCGGCTCTTCCGTCACGTCGAACGCCTTGCGGGCGTCGGACCGCATCATCTTGAGGGCGTGGTCGTAAGCTGAGCGGTGGCTCTCCACGCCGGCGCCGGGCCGCTGGCTGCGGAACTCGTCGTCCATCTCCGAGAGAAGGGCGAATCGGGAATCGACCACGGGAGCTTCGACGCCTTCCGGGGCGTTGATGTTCCGGATCTCGAGCGGCGGTCCGAACGGGTCTTCCTCTGTTCCGTTGGCCCGCCTCGAGAAGCCGCTCTCGCCACCGACGACGAGCGGCGCCCAGGCGGGTCCGAGGAATCCGGGACCGAAGGCGGCGGGGCCGAGAACCCGGTTCGGCAGGATGCTGACGAAGGGAGGGAGGGAGTTGTCGACCGGGCCGTAGTCGTGGCTGACGAGCGCCCCGAACGTCGGGTACTGCACCGGTCCCTGCGGGCGATAGCCGGTCCGGAGGTGGTAGGCGGCCCGGCCGTGGTCCCCTTCTTTCGTCGACATCGATCGAATGAGGGCGACGTGCTGCATCTGACTCGCGAGTTTCGGGAGATGCTCGCAGATCTGGATGCCGGCGACGGAGGTTTCGACCGGTTTGAATTCGCCGCCGTTCGCGTGCCCCGGCTTCATGTCGAAGAGGTCGGTCTGCGATGGTCCGCCGGGCATCCACAGGAGAATGCAGGACCGCTTTCGGCGCGGGTCGGCCGCTGCATCTTCCGCCAGGGCCGGGAACCAGCCCGAGAGGGACGTCCCGAGTCCCGCCAGGCCGCCGATCCCGCACGACCGCAGCCAGTCCCGCCGCGACCAATTCGAAACGCTGAGACGCATGACCTGACCCTCGAGTGCCGGACACCAGGACAGGATACGGCCCGGAGAAGAGATTCGCGAAGAGAATTCCGGTCCCGACGGCCGATCGAGCCGGACAACTCACGTGGGGACTTCGGGCAGGACGGCCCTATTCCACGACGCTTCCCAGCACGAGGAGTCCTGCAATCGCGCACAGCATCCCGAGCGAAAAGAGAATACCCAGGATGGCCAGCGATTTCTTTCGGTCTTCCTGGAAGAGGGCTGCGATCCCCAGACCCGCCGCGACGAATTCCAGGCCGATCAGCCCGAGGAGTGCGAGCCCGACGAGCATCACGACGGGCGAATCTTCGGGGAGGCCTCCGGGCGTGGAGGTTTCCTGGTAGACCCCGACGCCGATGAGCGCAAACAGGAGGAAGCCCGCGAGGAGGCTGGTGATGAAGGACGCGATCCCGAGGCCTGACTGGCTCTGCTCTTCCATTGGTTCGGCCTTCAAAGCGACGCCCAGCGGAGACTCGGCCGTCCCCCAACTGGTCCAGCCCGCAGAGGAAGTCTCCCCGGGCAGCCATGGGCTGTCAACGAGCGGGGGAAGCGTGTCGATCTCCAGCGGCGTCGGCCGGGCCCTGATCGGGGAAGCGCCCTCAATCAGATACGACTCGTATCCAAACCTCGCTTCCCCTCACAGGCACAACTCAATCTCGACAAACTTCCATGGCGTCGTGGCGTAAGCCGCTTTCATCTGGTGGAGGGTGGTCCAGCGAGTGGCGTGATGGGGGCTGCTCAGCCGGGGAACGGGCTCCGGGAGCGTCAGGAGCAGCTCCTTGCGAATGACCATCGCGCGGATCTTCCGGGTCTTCAGATCGCCGGCGCACTCGAACGTCAGGGCGATCAGGTACGTCCCGCTCCGGACGGGGGCTCCCAGGTCGCGCTGGATCTGTCCGGCTGAATACTTTTCGCTGATCTCGTTCAGGACGGAGTTCAGGTAATACCAGTAGTCCTCCTTTGGCAACGGCAGCAGGGGATCGGCCTTGGTCGTACGGCCGGAGGCTCGAAGTATCTCCCGGACTGCCATCGAGTTGAGGAAGATCTCCTCGCAGTTCTTTTCCAGCAACGTCCGGATGAGTAACCCCCCATCAATGAGCAGGTTCAGGGAAACATTGAGCCTGTCCAGGAACTCCCGGCGACGCCAACGCCCCCTGGCACGCCAGTAGGCAACGACGCCGCCGATCGACGTAAGCGTAAGGGCGACAACCCATTGCAGTCCCCGGTCACGCAGATGTTCGAAGATCTTCTCAAACACGTCCGCTCCCTCTCGCATTCACAGCAACCCCGGCATCCCGCGTGCAGATAATCCTGAGTAGAACGTTCGACGGCAACACAAACCCTGTAACGAGCCCTACTGAAGACCGCATGAGAGACGACAGGCCACACGACTCGACGGCCTGGAAAGCGAGAATCCGATGTCCAGCCACAACTTCATCATCTCCGATGCCGCTCTGATCGCTCTCTCCGCAGGAAAGAACGGTCCCGCCCTGACACAGCCGCAGGGGACATCGGGCCGGTCCGGTGTGGCGATGGAAATGAAGACACCTCGCTTCCAGGTGGTGTTCGTCGAGAGCCCCCGTCCTCGGCCGTCACGGGATCGGTAGCTGGCGGATCCGACGATTGAGCTCGAATGGAACGGAACAAGCGGGACCGGCACTTCTCCGTGGCACGGCCTCCAGGCGCCTTCCAGGCCGTCCAGGCGTTGCCGAGCCAGCTACTGCGGGCTGGGTCTCTTCGCCGTGCAGGAGGGCAACAGCTGCCGGGAGCTCTGTGAGTCACTTGAGCGGGGGCTTCACCTTCAAGGGGCTGACCTTGGCTGTCGGCGCGCGGAACACGGGTATGCTCCGAGGCTTCTCGTCGGTCGAGCCGGGCGTTATGACTCCGCATTTCCCCTCGCCGCCGCGCCTGAATGAATATCGAAGAGATCCAGAGCCGCATTCCTCATCGTCCCCCGTTTCTCTGGCTGGACGAAGTTGTCTCGCATGACGAGACGCGGCTGCATGCCCGCAAGTACCTCTCGCCCGATCTCGATGTGTTCCGCGGGCACTATCCGGGGCAACCGATCTTTCCGGGTGTGCTGCTTTGCGAGAGTGCTCTTCAGGCGGGGGCGGTGCTGACTTCCACGATCCTGCCGCCTGGGCAGGAAGGGATGCCGGTCGCGACGCGGATGAATGAGGTGCAGTTCCGCCAGATGGTCCGCCCGGGCGAGACGCTCGACATCGAAGTCGAGATCACGGAGCGCCTCGGCAACGCGTTCTTCTTCAAGGGGAAGGTCTCGGCGAACGGGAAGGTTAGCGTACGACTGAATTTTGCCGTTTCTTTCACCGCGACGAAAACTTGAGGGCATTCAGGGTCATGCTGGGGCGATTTCTCCGAAACTACGCGCTGCGGCATCAGCATCCCGCCAACCGTTTTTTTCACGTCGTCGGCCTTCCGGTGACGTTCATTCTGCCCGTGGTTCTCCTCATCAAAAATGAGCCGTGGTGGGCACTTACAGGTTTTGTCCTGGGGTATTGTCTCCAATTTGTCGGCCATGCCTGTGAGGGAAACGACGCAGGCGAGGTAATCCTGGTAAAGAGGTTCTTGGGTCTCCCCTATACCGACATTGTGGAGAGGGTGAATCGATCATCCGGTTCGGAATGAGCCGTCGATACACCCCATGACGGACGCGCGGTGAGTGCCGGATGGCGCTCCTGCAACGTTCGCCCGCATTGCGCGTCACGGATGACGCCGCAGCGGACGTTTCAGGGAGGGGGAATCTGCCATGGTGAATCGGCGCCACTTCTTTGCCGGAGCACTCTCGACGGCCGCTCTGGGCACGATGCTCGTCGCCGGCTGCAATCGTAACCCGGCTGCCGTGAGCTTCCTCGGCGATCCCGACGACGACTACTACCGGACTCACGCGACGCAGATCGACTTCCCGAACGTCGCGAACGCGAACCCGGAGACAGTCTCCGGGTCCGAACCGCCGCACACGATCGCCTCACAGGAAAAGTGGGAGCCGCGCGAGATCTCGCTGATGGAGGCGATGCAGATCGGCCTCCAGAACAACGACGTCATCCGCAGCGGTGCTCAGTTCCTCTCGCCGGGGAACCAGCTTTACACCGCCGGGGAAGCGGTCCCGTCGGTGTACGACCCGGCGATCCAGGAGACGGGAGTTCTGTTCGGATCCCGCGGCGTCGAGGCCGCCCTCGCGGCGTTCGATGCGAACTTCACCACCACGATCACGGGAGGCCGGAACACGGTCTTCCCGAACTCGGTCGCCCTGCCTTACCAGTACGACCAGTCGATCGGGCAGATGAACGCGAGCCTCACGAAGAACTTCGCACACGGCGGTTTGATCGGCGTCACGCACAACATCAACTACCTCGCCCAGCCGATCCCGGGGCAGCGGTTCCCCTCATCCTACACAGGGAACCTGGGAGTCAACTACCAGTTGCCGTTGCTCGCCGGCTCGGGGACCGAGTTCACCCGCATCGCCGGCCCGATCGCCCAGTCCTTCGGAGGGATCTCCGGGGTGAACCAGGGGGTCGTGATCGCCCGGATCAACCAGGACATCTCTCTCGCGAACCTCGATAACAACCTTCGCGTCCTCGCCCAGGACATCGAGTACGCTTACTGGGATCTGTACCTCGCCTACCGGACCTTCGATGCGGCCGTGCGGGCCTACCAGGCCGCCCTCGAGACGTGGCGGATCTCCGACACGAAGTTCCGCGAAGGGGAACTGCCGCGGGCGGATGCCGCGCAGGCTCGCGACCAGCTGTACCTGACGAAGACCGCGTCGCTCAACAGCCGCTCGGCGATCTACAGCCGTGAGACCGCCCTGCGTCGGCTCATCGGCCTGCCGGTCAACGACGGGACGATTCTCCGTCCCCTCGACGCGCCGGTCTCGGTCGAGCTCGTTCCGGACTGGTTCAGCAGTCTCAACGAGGCGCTGACCTATCGCGTCGAGCTTCGCCGTCAGAAGTGGACCGTCAAGAGCCTCGAACTCCAGCTCCGGGCCGCCCGCAGCCTGACCCGGCCCCGGCTCGATGCCATTGCCGGGTACCAGGTCAACGGATTCGGAGACGACCTCCTCGGCTACAACGGCAACTCGAACCTCTACAGCTCGATCCTGACTGGCCAGGGCGATGCCTACAGCGTCGGGGCGCAGTTCAACATGCCGCTCGGCTTCCGGTCGGCTCACGCCCAGGTGCGGAACTACGAGATCCGGCTGTCGAAGGCGCAGCAGGTCATGAAGGTGCAGGAAGAGGAAGTCTCGCAGGAGCTCGCGGCGGCCTTCCAGGAGCTGACCCGCTCGTTCGCCACGGCGAAGTCGAACCTCAACCGGTTCCTCGCGGCGGAAGAGAACGTCCGGTTCCTCGAGCCCCGGTTCCGGGAGCGCGACATCCTGGTCGACGACTTCGTGCGAGCCCAGTCCCGCCGGGCCGAAGCCCAGGTGGCCTACTACTCGAGCCTCGTCGACTACAACAAGTCGCTCGTCAACCTCCAATTCCGGAAGGGGACGATCCTCGAGTACAACAACATCCGGCTGGTCGACGGCCCGTGGGCTTCGGAGGCGTACATCGACGCCGAACGCCGCCACCTCGAGCGGGCGTACGGACACGACACGAGCGAGAAGGTCATTTCGAAGCCGGAAGAGTTCGCCTACCCGCAGCCGACGGCCAACGTGCAGTTCACCGCGCCGGGGGCGACGGTCCTCTCGCTTCCCGATGGAGCGCCGGGGGAAGAGATCCCTTCTCCGGACGCCGCCCCGCAGCCGGGCAATGCGATCGTCGAGCCGAAGAAGGACTAGCCGCAGATGAGAAGTCATTGCGGGCCGGGCCGCGCGCCTCGGGACACGGCT
>JAEYWB010000411.1 GCA_023429275.1 Planctomycetota bacterium | reverse complement strand
CACCTGGCCCGCGAGGGTGACGTCGAGGTTGTCGACGGCATCGTTGCCGGTCACCGTCGCGCCCCCACCGCCGAGACTCGTCGTCTCCGCAGATCGTCCGCCTCCCGCTGCCGCCGTCCACTCTTCGGACCCCAGCATTTTCGCCAGGCCCCAGTCGAGAATGATGACCTGCCCGAAACTGTCGAGGGCCACGTTCTGCGGCTTGAGATCGCGGTGGATCACCTTTCGGGAGTGGGCATAGGCCATCGCCTGGCAGATGCTTCCGAAGGCGGTCATCAGCCGGTGAAACCCCATCGCGCTCGCCTGGCCCGCCTCGCGACGCTCGTGGTAGTCGCGGATCGCGTCCTCGAGCGTTTCCTTCCCGAGGAACCGCATGACGTAGAACGGCCGCCCGTCCGCCTCATTCTCCGCCAGGAGGTGAATCGGAACGATGCTCGGATGATCGAGCCGGCCGGTGATCTCCGCCTCCCGTCGAAAGCGTGCGGCGGCGACCGAGTGGAGATCCGCCGGTCCGAGGATCTCCTTGATGGCGACATACCTGTTGAGGCTCACGTCGAGGGCCAGCCAGACGACCCCCAAACCTCCCTGGCCGAGCTTGTGCAGCAGGCGGTATTTCGTCCGGAACGTCCGGAACTCGTTGTCGACGACTCCCTTGGGAATGTGCGACAGCCCGAAGACCTTGGCGACCCGACCGCCCGGATCGATCTTCTCGAGAAGAAACGACGTCCGGCGGGCGGCGGTCGGACGACAGTCGACCCAGGAGCTGCGCTGCTCGAGCGACTGCAGGAACTGGCGGCCCTGCTGCTCGACGCGGGCCATGGTCTCCTCGCTCAGCAGCCCCTTCTGGACGAGGTATTCCCGGAGCGATCGCTCGCCGAACGGCGTCCAGCTCTTGAGCACGCGTCGGAGAGCGCGTTCCGGCAGATGGTTCCCGCGCATCAGCAGGGCGGCGAGCACGAAGTCCCGCTCCTGCTTCGAGGCGACCTCGGGTGTGGGAGACGAAGAGCCGAGCTGTTGCAGTTCGGCGAGTTCGTCAGGGGAGAGCTCGTAGTTCTCGCTCCGCGGCGAAGGCATGCGACAGGTCGTGTCCGCCGACTCCGCGGATTCCACGGGATCCTTCGAAGAGCTCGTTCGCAGGGGCAAACCGACCGGGGTGTCGCCTGGGAGGACTGTCATGACGAATGTCTCGATCGCAGAAACTTTGGGCGAATGGGCACGGCAATGAGGAGAGGACGAAGCGGTCAGCCATCGCAAGATGGCGTCTGCCCCCTCACGACGGGTCAGTCCGTCGTGTTGGAACAAAGGCTCTCTCCGGTCGCTCCCTCCCGGGAGAGGCAGATGCGGTCTCGCCCGCCACGTTTGGCGGCATAGAGGGCGACGTCGGTCCGATGGACCAGCTCACGCGGAGAGTCCCCTTCATCGCACCGTGCTCCGACGCCGCCGCTGACTGTGACATGCGGAGCCACGTTCGAGGCAGGGTGGGGCAGCGCGAGGGCATTGATCTGCCGCCGGAAGGTCTGGGCGAACTCCCAGGACTGGTCGAGGTCCCATCCCGGGAGGATGACCGCGAACTCCTCTCCGCCATATCGGGCCGCGACAAGCTCCGTGCCGACGATCGTCTTCGCGAGGATCCGTGCGATCGTCTGCAGGCAGATGTCCCCGGCGGGATGTCCGCAGGCGTCGTTGTACTGCTTGAAGCAGTCCACATCGAACAACGCCAGGGAAACGGGCCGGTTCTCCCGCTGGCAGGATTCCCAGGCCGCCGCCAGCCTCAGTTCGAAGGCGCGGCGGTTGAGCAGGGTCGTCAACTCGTCGACGCTCACCAGCCGCTGCAGCCGACCGTTGAGGGCCTCCAGTTCGTGATTCGCTTCCCGGAGCCGGTCCGCGGTTTCGACCGCGATACACTCCGCCTTCTTGCGGGGCGTGATCTCATCGTGGCTCAGTAGGACCCACATCGTCGACGCCTGTTCGCAGGCGAAGCCCCGGATCTCGAACGTCGCGGCGAGCGGCCCCTGGCCGATCGAATACTCGACCCGGAATTCGGATGCCACTCGCCTCAGGATCGACTCGAGTCCGGAGGCGACGGCCAATGCGTCAAAGGATGCCGAAGGGGACGATTTCAGACAGGCCTCACGACATTGGAACCGCGAGCGAGGCCCGCCGTATCGGGTAGGTCGGAAACGATGAGCCGGCTCCAGGCCGCGTTGTGGCCAATGAGGATTCCTTCTTCGTCCACGATCGCCAGCCCCACCTGGAGCGTGTTGAACAGGAGCTGCAGGAGTGACGTGGGAAGGGTCTCCGTCGCGCCGACACGAAGCTCATCGGGGTCGGTCTCTGTGAATGACTGTCTGTCTGACAGAAGGGCTGCGGGCGTCATCGGAATCTGGCCTTTCAGATGAACCGCGGGTGGGCGAGCGTCGTCCCCCCCGCTTAAAAGCTGTCTGCGCCGCGAGAAAGTGCGCGATAGAGTTTCCGTTTTTCACAGGAAATCGTTTGAAATCGTGGAGACTCGAGGCGGAGCGCATCGGCAATCATCCGGATGTCGCGACGAAGACTCCGTGACGTTCCGGAGGTGCCTCTCCGCTTTCTCCCGCACAGCGGCTCCGGTTAACGGAGGCTCCCCTGGCCGCCAGGAGATTCGAGTTCATCCGGGCTCACGGTCTCGCGGGCGAGATTCCGCAGACGCTGGAAGTCTTCGAGGGAGAGCGCCGGTGTTTCCGCAATGTGGCCGGAGACAAGTCGGCCGATCGTTCCAGGTTTCAGTACTTTCCAAACGGGACGTTTCACATCCCCCGGATTCCCTTGATAAATGGACATTGGCAACTCCCGAGACGAGGAGACTGGCGACTCGACTGTTTTCTGGCCCTTATGGTTTCCGACGCAGCGTTCTGATCAGTCGAAGGTGACAGCGACGGTCGCACGTCACTCAGACGAAGCGGTGTCTACTGAAGAAAATTCTCGAAGATGCGGCATATGGAGTGCCTGCCTGATCGATCCTTCCCGGCGGCCTTGATGATCTCCCGTGAATGTGCCGGCCTTCAGGGACATTGACGATAGTGCGGGTTGTGCCGGCCCTGCGGGGTTCCGCCGGAGGACGGACACCCACAGGAGCGGCCGCTGGTCAGCGCGTCAGCTCAAGCGATGTCGTTGGCTTGTTGCGTGCCACTGGCCGATCACGATTCATCTGGCCGGGTGACCGGCCGGTCAGCATTGTTCTGTCACAAGAACGTAGGCCTGATCCTGCAGAGTGACCGAGGCAAAGGAGGAGGCCGCCTGGAAATGGGAGAACCCCCATTTTCTCAGGTTTTCTTTGACGACACCGTTCTCTCGGGCTACCGGGGCCGAGAGCTCTTCGAGCGGCACAGTGCGCGAGAGCTGTTGAGGCGGCCCTTCGTCCGTCGTCGCCGTCATAACCGGACGTCGGATTTCCTCATCGGCGGGTTGCGCCGGGGCGTCGGGACCTCTCGTGACCTAGGTTTCCGGAGAGCATCGCCGCCCGCGATCGGGCGCCGGTGATGTCGTTTTCTGCAAACTCGTACCGGAGCCGCCACTGGGGTGGTGGGACAGAATCTGTCGAGAGCTGAAGAGCGATTCGAAGCAGGGGGAACAGTCTTGGCCTCGAAGAACGCCTCATCGCGCGAGATCCAGGACCGGGACTCCGTTCACAACCCGGTTTCGAAACGGCATTCCTCATCCACGGAACGGTCCCCTCTTC
>JAEYWB010000169.1 GCA_023429275.1 Planctomycetota bacterium | reverse complement strand
CCGGCGCCGCGCGGCGCGGGGGCATCGACGAACTGCAGTCCCAGCCAGTGGCATTTCAGCGAGTCCATGTGCCGGACCCCCTTCTTGACCAGCGGCCGACTGATCGTCACACGATCCTCGAACTGCGCCACCTTCTGCAGGAAGTCGTAGGAGAAGGGGCCGTCGCTCGAGACGAGGGTCTTGGCCGGCTCCCCGTTGAGCTCGTAGGTCATGTCCAGCCGGACGGCGCGACGGAGCCGCATCCGCGCCACCTCTCCGACGTGCGGCATCTCCGGGCCGTAGGGGGAACTGGCGGCCGGGGTGAACTCGATCGTCAACTGGTCCGCCTGGCCGCGGATCGCATTGGGCTGCCCCGGGGCGGGTCCGTAGCGGAAGGCGATCGGCCAGTCGCTGTAGAGCTGCGCCGATTCCTCGGAAAAAATGAACTTCTCGCCGGAGATCTCGAGGTTGTCCGGCCCGGTGACGCGGACCTTCCCCTCGAGGGTCATGTGGACGATCCGGCCGGGCCTGCGGTCGCCGAGTTCCAGCGCCTCGTCGAAGAAGCTGTTCTGAAAATGGACGACCGCGCCGGCCGCCTCGATCGTGTACCGCATGCCGTCGGTCCGACGCGGATCCCGCCAGACCATCGCGAAGGGGGCCATGCGAACCTTGTTCCCGCCGTCGGGAAGCCGCTGGACTTCGTTGGCAAAGCCGCACATGTCCGACTGCTGCCAGAATGTGGCGGGATCCTTCGCCCAGGGCGAGTTCGGGAGATACCGCGCGGCGATGTCGGCCGCTTCGCTCGGCGCCTGCTGAGCCGTGGCCGTGGGGGGACGGTTCTCGATCCGCGTCAGCGGCCGAAGCATCGGTGAGACGACGAACGAATAGACCCGATACACCCCGAGCAGGGAGATGGCTGTCGCGATGGTGTAGATCAGGCGAAGCATTCGAACGGTCGAGATCCCGGAGAGGCGTGGCGCGGAGGGCTGGTTATGACTGCGGCGGCCCCTGCGGAGGGGAGTCTTCTTCCTGCCAGCCGATGACGTCCGTGATGTCGATCATCCCGACCGGCCGGCGGTCGTGGTCGACGACCGGCAGTTCGCTGATCTTGCGGGCGGAGAGGATGTCGATGACGTCCGAAAGCGTCGCCGAGGTGGAAACGGTCAGCGGGTTGCGGGTCATCACGGAAGAAATGGCCGAATCGAGGGCGCTGTCCTGCCGCCGCTCCAGCAGCCGCGCGAGGTCGCTGTCGGTAAACAGCCCGGAGAGCCGCCCCTCGGCGTCGGTCAGGATCACGGCGCCGATCCGCCGGCCGACGTGAGACGACGTGCGGAAGACTTCGCGAACCGTCGTGGTCTCCGGCGCGAGACGGATGCGACCGAGACCGCGCATTACCTCCGTCACGCTCCGCAGCTTACGGCCGAGACTTCCCGCCGGATGAAAGACGGCGAACTGCTGAGGGGTGAAACCGCGGAGCCGGCTCACGACGAGCGCCAACGCATCGCCGACGCCGAGCATCGCGGTCGTGGTCGTTGACGGGGCGAGCCCCCACGGTCCCGCTTCCTTGAGCTTGCCCAGGAGGATGAGAATGTCCGCATGGCGGCCGAGGGTGCTTCCTTCGGTCGACGTGACGGCGATGATCGGAATCCCCAGCCGGCGGATGGTCGGAAGCATCGCGCTGAGCTCCTCCGTCTCGCCGCTGTTCGAGAGGGCCAGGAGAACGTCATTCCTGTGGACGCAGCCGAGGTCTCCGTGGACCGCTTCCGCCGGATGGAGGAAGTGGGACCGGGTGCCGGTCGAGGAAAGCGTCGCGGCGACCTTCTGTCCGATCAGTCCCGCCTTGCCCATGCCGCAGACGATGACGCTCCCCTCGCACTCGAGGATCCGCCTCACCGCGGCACAAAAACCTGCGTCGAGCCGCCGCGCGACCTCCTCGAGGGCTTCCGCCTCCTGACGCAGGATCTCCCGGCCTTCGCGCAGCTGATCGATGTCGGCGAAGGGAACGATCTGGGAAACAGCTGCGGCGGACATGAGGCATCCTCGCTCTCGGGCGCGGAACAGCCTCGAGCAGGGCGGGCGGGATGCGCAGCGGTCGGGACGATCCGTCGTCCAGTCCGGCAGGCTCATCCGTGAGACCTGTTCGAAGACACACGGCGGGAGTGTACGGCCGTCAAAACGGGAGGGTCAACGTGAGATGCAATGCATACCGCCGCAAGGAGTTACGAATGTCCATCCCGCGGGCCGGCGCACCGTTCCGGGCGTTCCCTCTGCCGCACTGCCGATCCGCCAGGGAGGGAGGCTCCGCCGCTCAACCGTTCCGAGGTTCAAGACTCACGGCCATCTGTTCCAATGCCAGGCGGACGTTGGCCTGTGTCCAGAGGAGCGGCGTGATGTCGTTCGGAATCCACTCCCCCCGTTCACAGAAGTACGACTCCGGGAGCTTCCACGCGCCAAAGCGGGAGTCCGCCGTCGTCAGCTGGCCGAAAGCCCGGCCCAGGAAGTAACGCTGGCGATCGAGGTCCTTCGGCTGCCGGCTCTTCTCGTAGCGCCGCCCGTAGATGACCGAGATGATCGGGTCGAAGATGCACCACTGGGCTTCCATTCCCGGCTTCAGCAGGGCATTGCGGGCGTCGAGGCTGTCGCTGAAGTCGGCGGTCCGCTGGTCCGAGGCGAGGAGCGTCCTGTAATCCGCACACCAGTAGCTGTCCCCGAGATACCGGCGGATGCCGATCGGCCCCATCAGGTGTTCTTCGACATCGGAGATGATCCGGTCGGCGATCGGATCGGAGACGATCTCCATCGGGTAGATCAGGAACAGGAGCGCGGAGTCATACCGCCGGTTCTTCGACGGGTCTTCCTGGATGCACTCCGCCGGAAGAATCCGGTCGAGCGCCTGGCCCCCTTCGTCCATGAGCCTCGACAGGACGGACTGAAGAACGGGTGCCCGTTCCTCCTCGCCAAGGTAGCGATCGAGTTCCCGCAGTCCCGCGAGGGCGACGCCGATGCTCGAGGCGGAGATCTTGCGGTTCTCTTCCCAGTGGCCGCTGTCTTCGTCTTCCCAGAACTTCACCTTGTCCCAGAAGCGGACGATGTCGACGACAATGTCGCGGTCTGCCTCGGTCAGCTCGAGATGCCCGAGCCGCGCCAGACGCGATGTCAGCCACACGAAGTAGCCGAGGGCGTCATTCTGGGCATGAGCCCACTTCTCCTCGAGCTCACCGAGAGTCCGACCGTCGAACCGGATGTGCGGCCGGTTCATCGGGTCGGAGTAGTCGATATCGGCCGCGTCGATCGTCGTCAGGCGATGGCGGTGCTTCTCGAAGTAGTCGAGAAGCGTCCTGACACACCGGACGGCGACCTCCGGCTTGCCGATGACGAGGTGCGCATGCGCGATGTGCATGTT
>JAEYWB010000295.1 GCA_023429275.1 Planctomycetota bacterium | reverse complement strand
CCGTCGGCGGATGAGGCCACGACCGTGCTGGCCCTCTTCAGCAAGCAGCGTGCGGAGTATCAGGCAGACGCCGCCTCAGCCGAGAAGTTGCTGACCGTGGGACAACTCGCCCCTCCCGTCGATGCGGAGAAAGCAGAGCTGGCCGCCTGGGTGAACGTCTCGCGGGTGATCCTCAACCTGCACGAAGTCGTCACACGGAATTGAGCCTGAGAAATCAGAGGCACTACCACCAGGACACGAAGACACCAAGAAGCGGAGAGTTCTTGTCGCGGAGCGGCACACTTCCGTCACTCCGGCAAACCGGCAAACCGTTACTTTTTCTCCCTGGTGTCTTCGTGCCCTGGTTGTGAACCTGGTCCGCCTGTCCGAACGACTTGAACTTCGCCCCCCGCGGCCGCAAGCTATCGGCGTCCTCCGATCGTCCGCCCCGCCTCGCTCCCGGTGCCCGCATGCAGACCCAGTTCCAGATCACGCCCGACCAGTCCGATCTTGACTCCCTTCCGCGGGACCTGCGGTTTCATCCGAGCCCCGTGACCGCGCCGAAGTCCCTCACGAGCGAACAGGTCAAGCACTACAACGAGCGCGGGTTCGTCCGGCCGGTGCCGATCTACAGCGCCGCCGAGATCGCTGACATTCGGACTTACTTCGACAAGCTCCTCGCGAGCGTCATCGCCTCCGGCGGCGACAGCTATTCGATCAGCAGCGCTCACCTCAAGTACGGCAAGGTGTGGGACATCCTCACGAATCCGCGGATCGTGGCCGCCGTGAAGGACATTCTCGGTGAGAACGTCGTTGGCTGGGGTTCGCACTTCTTCTGCAAGATGCCCGGAGACGGCAAGGCGGTCGCCTGGCATCAGGACGCGAGCTACTGGCCGCTCTCGCCGAGCAAGGCGGTCACGGTCTGGCTGGCGATCGACGACGCCGATGTCGAGAACGCCTGCATGCGGTTCATTGCCGGCTCGCATCACCACGGCCACATGACGTTCCGCCCGAGCAACCCGGACGAGCACAACGTTCTCAACCAGACGATCGACAACCCGGAGCAGTACGGCGAGGCGGTCGACGACTGCCTGAAGGCGGGCGAGGCCTCGCTCCACTCGGACCTGCTGCTCCATGGGTCCGAAGCGAACACCTCGACCCGCCGTCGCTGCGGTCTGACGCTCCGCTACGCCGCCGCCGAGGTGACCGCCCATATGGGCTGGAACCAGAAGGGCGTGCTGGTGAGCGGTGAGGATCGAGATGGAAAGTGGGCGAACCGCCCGCGGCCGCTGGCGGACTGATCAAGCTGCAGGGGCCATGCTTTAGGGAGTCCGTCTCACCGACGCGCGGCAAGACGTTTGAGCTCCGGCTCGAGCCGCTGCATTCCCTGCTCGACCGAGACGATCGGCTGGTATCCAAAATCCCGCTGGGCGGCTGCGATGCTGTACCAGTGCGATTCGGCGAGTTGGGCGGCGAGAAAGCGGGTCATCGGGGGCTCGGACTGCAGGCGGAGGAGTCCGTAAATCCCCTCCAGCACGCGGCCGACGTTCCACGCGAATCGCTTCGAGATCGCGCGGCGGACTGGCGGCAGGCCCGCGAGCGACAGGAGTTCGTTGACCCAGTCCCACAGGAAGACTGGCTCGGGCTCGTTGATGAAGTACGCCTTCCCGGCACAGGCCGATCCGGGAGCAAGGGCGTCGAAGGCCTGAAGATGCGCGGCGGCGGCGTTCTCGACGTAGGACATCGAGATCCGGTTCGATCCGTCTCCGACCCGGACGAGTCGGCCCGACCGGGCCCTCTGGATCAGCCGCGGAATGAGGTGATTGTCCCTCGGCCCCCAGATGAGGTGCGGACGGAGGGCGACCGTCGAGAGCTCTGGTCCGTTCGCCGCCAGGACTGCCTGTTCCGCAAGGGCCTTGCTGTGCGGGTAGTGGCAGAGGTATGTCGAAGGGGCGGGATAGGGGAGCGACTCATCGGCCCCCTCGTGCGGCTGACCATCGTAGACGACGCTCGGCGAGCTCGTGTAGACGAGCCGGCGAACCTTGTGCTGCCGGCAGCCGGCAAGAAGGTACTCCGTGCCGAGCGTGTTGATCGAGTGATACTTCTGCCAGCTCCCCCAGACTCCGGGAACGGCGGCGACATGAAAGACCGCGTCGCGGTCGCGGCATGCGGAGGCGATGGCGGCAGGATCCGTCAGGTCCCCCCGGCAGACCTCGACGCCGAGAGCTTCCAGCTCGGGATACTTGCCGCGCGCAAAGATGCGGACGTGAGGTGGCTCCTCGTTTCGCGCCAGGAGCTGCTCGACGATGTACCGGCCGAGGAATCCCCCGCCGCCCGTGACCAGAAATCGCATCGCGGGAGCTTATCGGAGAGGGGAGAGAAGGATCCAGGATTTAGGAGGTAGGATCCAGGAGGAGCCGGGCCTGGACGCTCGGATCCAGGATCCCACCTGGCTCCTGGATCCTGAACCTGGATCCTTATCGGCCCGGTCAGGCATGCCCCGAGGCTCGGCCGTGCTTCTGCATGATCGTCCGCCACTCCTCCTCGGAGAGCTCGACCGCCTCGTCGATGATCATGACCGGGATGTCGTCCTTGATCAGGTACTTGAGTCGGGTGCCGGCGTCGGTGCTCACGAGTGCGTCGCCGTCGAAGACAAGCGGGGAGTGCGTCTGCGGGCACCGCAGCAGCGGCAGCATTTTTTCGATGTTGGACATGGATCGACCTCCTGCGATTTCCCGGTCACCTGCCGCTCGATCGCTCTCCCCGGAGTGTACACAAGGCTGGGACGCCAAACGATCGAGGCCCGACCGCCCCGGTTCGCCCGCTTCCCCGGGCACTGGCCAAGGCTCCGGCACGTCCTCGTGAGCGGCCTCCTTGAGGCGATTCACACCACCATGGCGATTTTTCGCTCGCCCAGGTGCGATCGTGGCGTCGATCGGCGGTTTCTGCCGTTCGGCCCGGCGTCTCTTCTCCAGCTCGTCGCCGCGAGTCTTACATTTCTTGAGGTCGATTCATCCCGGTCAGGGAGATCCGCCGATGAAGGGGTCACTGCGTCGGCATTACTTACCCAACCGTGCTGACTGGAAACACCGGAGGCACTTGCCCGAACGAGCGTCGCTCAAGCCGCGCAGCATCCCTTGAAGCAGACAACTGCACCCAGGATGAATATGGCACGGTTGACTCGAATCCTGGCCGCGAGCTTCTGGCTCTCGTGTTGCGGCCCCTTCCTCCTCGCCGACGAGCCCGCAACCGTCGTCTCGCTCGACTCCCAGTTCTTTGAAGTGGTCGGTGCCGCCGGAACGTCCGATATCGTGGCGACCAGTGACGTCGCCGCGGTCGATGAGTCTGTCGAGTTCTTCGCTCCGCCCGAGCAGATCCCCGTTCCGCCCGAATCGGCGGAGCCGTTTGTCGACGGCCCTCCCGCGGACGATCTCGCCGCGCAGATGCGGTTGATGCAGAAGCGGATCTCCGAGCTCGAAGCCGCCCAGAAGAGTGCAACCGGTGGCTCGGCAAAGATAGACGGGAAACCTGCCGCCAGGCCGTCGGGCGGAGGCTCGGAGTTCCCGACGTTCAAAGCGACCGGATTCCTCCAGCTCGACTCCGTCTTCTACCAGCAGGATCCGGTCAACAAGGCGACCGTCGGGGACGGCCAGGACGGCACGGCGTTCCGGCGGGCGCGGCTCGCCATTGCCGGTCGACTCGCGGAATTCACGAACTACCAGATCGAAGTCGACTTCGCGAACGGCGGCCGCCCGAGCTTCTTCGACTGCTATGTCGAGCAGGCGAACATTCCTTACCTCGGAACGGTCAAGGCAGGGCACTTCTGCCAGCCCTTCAGCGTCGACTCCCTCACCGGTTTCCGGAACCTGACATTCCTTGAACGGGCACTGCCGTTCCTCGCCTTCGTCCCGTTCCGCCGTGTCGGCGTTCAGGCCCAGAACAACGCGGAGGACGAGATGACGAGCTGGACCTACAGCGTCTATCGCTCGGGGGGGTATCAGAACGCTCCGCTCGGTGACGACCGCTTCGCGACCGACATCGGCGACATTGGCGGCGTCGCCTTCTCGGGACGCGCGCCGCACCTCCTGCACTACCATCCGTACGCCAACGACCGTTACCTGAGGCATATCGGCGGCGGATACA
>JAEYWB010000240.1 GCA_023429275.1 Planctomycetota bacterium | reverse complement strand
GTCCTGGCCACTGCCGACCGCGGGATCATCATGATCGGGTAGACGACCTGCGCGTCGAACCCGTTCTTCTCGTCCGAGACCGCGATCCACACGGTCAGCGCAGCGGCTATGTGGTCTGGGGGAAGCGCCTCTCGTGTGAAGTGCCGGTAGTCCCGAGCCCCCCAGCTGATGGTCGACTCGGAAGCGTTGCCGGACCGGTTCTTTGGCCGTTGCGACTTCTGATATTGCTCCCACAGCTTCCGTCCATCGATGGTGACCCGCCCGGACTTCGAGTCGATGCTGAGCCCGTCCGCTTCGTTCTGGAGAGCAAATCGCCGTTGACCGTCCCCTCCCGCAGCCCGAGCGTCAAATGTCGTCATTCCGTCGAGGGTCACGACCGGTACCTTCGGATACTTCAGATGAAGCGGGACCGGGAGGGTCGCCTTCAACGTTTCCGGAATCGGGACGATGAACAGTCCGACACGACTGGCCACGAGGAGCCGCTGGCCCGCGTCAGCGTGCAGGACACCGAAGCTCGAGACCCTGTCGTTGCCCAGTGTCACGGAGGCCACGACCTCCCCGGCCTTGGCGTCACGGAGTTGAAGCAGGGGGCCGCCTGGGCCGTCGTCACTCTGGATGACCGGAATGAGCGGGAACGACCGGAGCGGCCCCCTGGCCCCAGCGGGAAGACGCGCAAGTTCGGTCCCTCGCGCGTCCAGAAGCTGGCGACCATCGACTCCCCGTCCCCAGCCGATCTGCCACTCCTTCAAGGCCAGGAATGGGATCGCCTGGTTGGACCTGTGGACGTTGATCAGTAACGGGACTTCCGCGGCACATTGCACCTCGAACGTCCGAGCATCGAGGATCGCTCCTTCTTCCTGAAACATCCCGTCCGGCAGAATTGAAACGGCCGACTCCCAGGGACCGGACACGGGGAACGCGAGGTTCCAGAGCGGGTGATTCTCCTTCCGCTGAGCGGTGTCTCGATCAAACACCCTGGTATTGCCCGCTCCGAAGACAGAAGTCCAGACGATCAGGCTTCCGTCCGGATGAATCCATATCCTTTTCGGCGGCGCATCCAGTGGGATGCGAGTCACCTTGTCGAGGGAGGCGTGTGGTGACCGGAGGATGACGCTTTCGTGCTCGGGCACGTAGTAGAGGTACCTGTCGTCGATTTCCACCAGCGATGTCCGCATCGGGAGCGTGTGTCTGCCGACGACTCGCCCGCCATCCAGCTCGACGATGATACAGGACGTTTCCTTCCGCCCCTTGCCGAACTCCACTTTGGGAGATTGCCCCCAAACCGTCGCAAACCGACCGTCGAGCGAGGCGCGAATCCCGCTCGGCTCGAAGCCGCTCTCCACTTTCAGGAAGGAAAGAGCCTCGGCCGCATGGAGTTTCTCCTCCGACAGCTCTCCCGCTCCTAGAGAGAGCACGAGAACGACAGTCCAGAGTCTCGCTGCTCGATTCCCGCTCATCGCATCCCCGTCGTCAGGTTTCCGGTCCGGCCCCACTGGAGCCTCAAGCTTATCGATGGCAACTCCGGGAGGGGCAGCCATGCCGCGCTCGCCTCGTCGGGACTGGCTCATCGCGGCGGCGTGGAGCGGCGTTCGAGAGCTTCGAGCTGTTGAATCGCCTCCTGCAAGGCCGCCTCGGTCCGACGGAGACGCCCCTCCAGGTTCCGGATCCGTTCTTCCGGCTCGGTCCCCACTTCCGGACGAGCGGGAGCTGGCGCCGTTCCCCCGGCCACGTTCGGGGGATTCCCTGCCGCAGGCTTTGGGGCGATCTCGGCAAGTTCCTCTCTCGTCGCCACCAGGATTGCATAGAGCGTGAGCTGGTCGTACCCCTTCTCCTGATCCGAGACCGCGACGGCGACTCTTACCGAGAGGGAGACCTGGTCCGGCCCGAGTTCCTGTCCGGTGACATGAGCGAACTCGGCAATCCGTCGTCCCCGCTGATCCGCATTCCACTCGTCCATCAGCGAAAGCGCTCCCGGGTTAGACTGTGGCAGTCGCTTCCAGATTTCCCTGCCATCGATCGTCACCTGACCGGACCGACCGTCGATCGCGAGACCTGCCGACTCGTTCAGAAGAGAAAATCTCTTGTTCGCGGCTCCCCCGGCGGCGTCGATGTCGAACTGGAGCTTGTCGTTCACCCGGCCGACGGCGATCTTCGGCGGCTTCAGGTGCAGCGGCACTCTCGTACGAGCCATCAGCGCCGCCGGAATCGAAAACATCGCGAGTCCGCCGGGGTAACCGACCAGCACGCGGTCTGCGGTCTCAGCGAAGAACGCGAGCTGCGACGAATGGAGCCCTGCGAGAGTTCTGGGCTGTGGCTTCCCCAGCGACAGGCTCTCGAGACGCTGGCCCGTCAGCACTTCCCGCAGCGTCAGCTCGAGCTCGGCGGCCCTGTTTCCCGTCTCCTGCTTCCGGCCGACCCCCACGATCAGTGGGGCCTGCCGCAACAGCTGGGAAACCGTAAACGGATCCGGCCGATCGATCCTCGCCCCGCGGGCGTCGTGGAGTCCATGCGACTCGAAGACGCGGCCCCATTGCGGCAACAGGAACCTCCCGGCGTCTTGAGTCGGCCGGGAGGAACCGATCGATGCCTCCGCCAGGTGAGGAGGCATCACGATACATTGGATGGTGTTCGACTCCGTGTCCCACAGCACCCCGTCTTCGTAAAACAGTCCTCCGGTCAAGGGACGGACTCTGCTGGACAGGTCTCGACGTTGCGTTTCCAGAGAACCGGGCTCCCGTTCGGAGAGGGGATGCCTGACTCGCTCGAGGGGCTTCGTGTCGTAAACGCAAATCTTCCCCCGGCTCAGACCGCCACAGAGAAGGGCCAGCTTGCCCGCGGGGAGGAAGACCAGATCCTGGGCGGGGCCGTCGAGAAGGATCTTGTCGACGACCTCTGTCGAATCGTGGCGGGAACGACTGACGATACTCGCGCCTTGGGGAGCGAGATAAACGTACTCGTCATCGATGTGCATCGCGCCGATATCCTGAGACAGCGACTGCTGGTGAACCACAGTTCCCTTGCGAATATCGATAATGGCATACCGGTTCGCCGCTCCCGGCCCGTTGCCCGGAAGCGCCCCGGTCATGGGATCCATGGACGCTCCCCAGCAGATGGCGAAACGATCATCCGGAGAGGTCTTCAGACCGTGGGGAAGGAACGGAAGCTGGATCTTGACGATCGGGAACGTGGATTGCGTGAGAGGGGCGTCCGCCGGCGCACTCGAGGTGACGAAGCCGAGTGTCGCCACGACCAGGAGGAGAGGGATCCACTTCATCGGCCAGCTCCGCTGCAAAGAGTGAGGCCCGCGGTGCTCGGCCCAGGAGGAAGAGTTCGCGGTCAGCGGTGAGATTCTAGCGGGTCAGATCGCGGGTGCGCCAATGCGGTTTTAGTACGCCCCGGCGTTTTCCGGAGTTCCGACAGGGCCTGCCACCCGCCCCGTTATCCTCTCTGGACCCTGACCAACATGCTTCCACGGTGAAAGGATCTCGAGATGCATCAGATTCTGCGGGTGCTGGCAGTCTGTATGAGCCTGGTTGCCCCTTGTGCGGCTGATGATCGGCCGTCAGGGCCTGAGCGGCGAGTTCAGTTGGACAAGGCTGCCCTCGATAGAAATGTCAAAGAGACACTGAAGAGTCTCGGCGATGGAGTCCGGATCAGCGTGTGGTTTGGCGGGCTTGAAGGGGAGCCCTGGTACGCGTGGCAGGAGACGGCGTCTCGCCCCGTGGCGAGTTCGATCAAGACGGCGTACCTCGTCGAGTTGTTCGCCACGTATGCGGGCAAGCTGGATGAGCCTCTGCCGGGTGCGGCCAGGCTCCTGGCGAACGACGCCCACCCGGCCTGGACGCCGTTCTCCCAGGAAGAGCGGGTTGAGATTCGGAAGACCCTCGGACAGGCGAGCGTGCGCCGCGTCGGTGAGATCATGATGGGGAAGGCCAAGGCGCCGAATTCCGTCTACAACGGCGCGGCAAACCTGACGACGGCGGTGCTGGGCGGGCCTGAAGCCCTGACCAGGAAGATTCATAAACGCGATCCGGGTTTTCGGGGGATCAGGGCCGGGCGCTACATGCTGGCAAAAAGGACCGAGAAGAATGACAACGTCGCGACCGCTGAAGGCCTGGCCGCGGTGTTGCGGCGGGTGAGTCCCGGCCAGTGGGACGGCCTGGACGAGACGACGGCGCAGGCAATCCGCGAAGCGATGGTGGTAAGCGAATCCGTGCCGGCGGGGAAGCACTACAGGAAAGGGGGAGATCTCAATTCCAACCCGCTGACTGTCGTCCGGTCCGGATGGTACGAGCGCGACGGGGAGACGACCGTGTATGTCGTCTCGCTTGTTCAGTCCGAACCAGGCAACCGGTCCAGGAGCGAAGCGAAACAGCGCCTCGACGATACGGCCGAGTCCTTGAGGAGCGAACTCCTCTCGGCCGTGCGGTCGGCCAGGTGACGCTCACTCGCCGTATGCGAAGGAGCGAGCAGCTCCGTATCGGTACCAGTGCATCATCGCGCGACCTTCAGAAGTAGAACGTGTGGCAAACCCGGGAGGCTTCGCAGGAGAGCGTGGTCTGGACGGGCGGTACGAAGGAGGAGTTTCGTGGGCCGGGTCAAGACCCGGCATAACCAGCGGAGCTCGAGTTATGGCGGACCCGTTCGAAAAGCGGCCGCATTGTGCTCGGTGTTGCCCCAGCGTAAGAAACCAGGAGCTTGCGCTGCGCAACGACAGACTCATCCGATTGGACAGGCAACCGGGGCGGCGAGTCCGCCAACCTTGGCTACGCGCTACCCGCGACCACCTTGCCTCCCTATTCATGGCCACTCAGCTCAGTGGCCATGACGCCCGCTTTCGTTACGCACTCGCCTCGGCCGTCGGCAGTTCGGCGTTGTGGTAAATTTCCTGCACGTCGTCGCAGTCGTGCAGCATGCCCATGAACTTTTCGAACATGGGGGCGTCGTCCGGACTGATCGCCTTCATCGACTGGGGGAGGAAGGTGATTTCCTGGACTTCCAGCTCGATCCCCGGGATCGCTGCCTGGAGGGCCGTCTTCGCCTTGTAGAACTCCGCCGGAGGGGCGAAGACCGTGACCTGGCCGTCCTTGTATTCGACGTCGTCGACGTTCACGTCGGCATTGAGGAGCGCTTCGAGGGCCTGGTCTTCGCTCTCTCCCTTGAAGGAGAGGACCGCAAGGTGGTCGAACCAGAGGGCGACCGAACCGGCGGCGCCGAGCTTGGCGTTCGTCTTCGCGAAGCAGTTGCGGATCTCGGCGATCGTCCGCTGGTTGTTGTCGGTCAGGCAGTCGATGATGACCATCGCCCCGCCCGGAGCGAAGCCTTCGTAGCGGGCGGCGGCGAAATCCTCGCCCCCGGCTCCCTTGGCCTTCTGGATCGCCTTTTCGATGACGTGGCCGGGGACCTGGTCGCGCTTGGCCCGTTCCACCATGCTCCGCAGGGCCGGGTTCGCCTCGATGTCGGCGACGCCGTTCTTGGCGATCACGTAGATCTGCTTGCCGTACTTGGAGTACAGCTTCGACTTCTGGCCGGCCGTCTTGAAGATTGCGTGCTTGCGGTTTTCGAAACTTCTTCCCATGACAACTCTCTTCTTCGCCTGGCGGCGGGATTCGCGGAGCCTGTGTCCAAGCCGTGATTCTAACGCCCGTGGAGCGTGAAAACAGACTGCCGTCCGCCGAGTGTCGAAGCGGATGCGGTTTTCTGTCGGAGGGCGATTCGGGCTGACCGTCGGCGGTCTTCTCGACCTGCAGGAAAGCGATGTTGCCACAGAGGACACAGAGGCCACAGAGAGGCAAGAAGAAAATCCGAAGCACCCGATCCGAACCCGATGTCCTTCAGAGCCTTTCCGATTTCGGGCCTTCGGGTTTGTTTCGGATCTCGGAGTTCGTCCTTCCCCCCCTTCGTGCTTCAAATCTCAAGGATCCCTCGACCTTCGGACGCCCTCCCGGGTGGATTCCCCCGGCCGTGGTTCGCGATTGTCCTCGCGGTTCGCGAATCTGGTGCAACCGAGGCGGACTTTCCGGGGTCGAATACGCCAGAGGCCAGGTC
>JAEYWB010000211.1 GCA_023429275.1 Planctomycetota bacterium | reverse complement strand
GCTGATCGCTGTCAGCTGACGGCTCCGAAACAAACAATCCCGGCCGCGAAATGTCGCGGTCGGGATCGGAGGCTCTCGCATCGCCGGCTGCTGGCCGGGAGACTCGAAATCAGCGGGTGACGACTTCGATGTCGTTCACTTCGAACACAACACGGGCACGGGTGTACCGGTCCGGGCTGGCCTTGAACTTCTTCCGGTTCTCTTCCGACGTGAACATGTAGAGTTCTTCGTCGTAGAACGCCGCAAACTTGGTGTCCCCCTTGATGGCCCGTTCCTGCTCGAGCACCATCGTCGGGTCGCACCCCATGAACCGCGGAGCATACCGCTCGGGGTTGTCCTTGAACTCCTTCATCACCACTTCGTCGGCCAGGTAGTAGTGCTGTCCGCGATGCTCGACCTTGAACTCGGTATTCCCTTTCACCCAGCGGCGATTCTTCCAGAGGGTGACAGGGCAGTAGCCGTCGAGCATCAGGCGGTTTTCGAGCTTCGCTTCCGCAGTCGCTCCAGCCTTTCCAGCTCCCTCATTCGCCCTAGCGAGCGCCCTGGCCTCATCGGCCTTGCGTTTCGCGAGCAGTTCCGAGTACCGGTTGGCACCCCGGACGATGATCTCCTGGCGATACTCTTCAACCGGGTGGAATCCCTGAGCTTCCAGGAGCTGCGTCCCCGAGCCGGTCGGCTCGACGATGATGTCCGTCGGAAGCTTTTCGACACCGAAACGCTTTGACAGCTTCGCGTTATGGTCGACGTCGATCTTCACCGCCACGACCCGCTGCTCGAGCTCTTTGCGGACCGCGGGCTGATTCAGGACCTTCTGCTCCATCTGCATACACGGACCGCACCACTCCGCATAGAAGTGGACCAGAAGCGGCTTCCCGCTCTGCGCGGCCAGCGTCCGGGCCTTTTCGAAGTCGGTCATCCAGACCGGGCCGGGGCTCTGGGCCGAGGCAACCGCTCCTCCGAAGAGGAGGAGGCATCCTAAAACCTTAGCTAGCAACATCCTACGCATGACCAGGTGGCTCCTGGTTGCGCGGCCGGATCGGGTTGAGCGAGCGAAGCGCTCGCTGGCGGAAAGGTTCGTCGAGGGGCGCGCAGGCCGTGTTCCCGATCCATTTCTTCGACGGTCCATCCGTGGGTATCGACGCAGTGGACTCCTCCAGATTTGGGCGAGCGATCCAGTCGGGAAAAAGTCCGACAGGTCGGTTAGGAAGCTACCGGTTGTAGGGAGAACCGGGCCGACTGCGAACCGACCGGCGGCCGCTTGACTACAAGATTCCTGATTTCACGAAAACCCCAAAAATGGGGCGGTTAGGAGGAGGCTACGCTTGAGAATCAGCTCAATCCAATCCTCCCGATGGGTTCAGGTTCAGGGAGTTACCCGATGCGATCCGAAATTTGAAGTGGGGTGGCGGGGTCCACACTTCGGGCATGATCGAGATGAGCAGAGCTTCATCCAGGGAGGGAGGCATTGCCGAGCCGGGCATCCGGCGGTCGGTATGCGGCCTTGCGCTCTCTCTTGCGGGTCTGGTCGGGGGAGGATGTGCCTCCCCAAGCGCTGGCGAGGCACTGACGGCGGTCGGGACCGAGTCGCAGCCCTATGTGGAAGCGGCCACGCAGGTCGAATACCCGGAACTCAATGAGGTCATGCCGGCGGAGCACCTCGCTCTGCGTCCCCTGAGCCTCGAACTCGATCAGCCGCCTCAGTACCAGGATCTGACGCTCGAGGAGACCGTCAAGACCGCCCTGACGAACTCCAAGGTCTTCCGCGACCTCGGAGGTCTGGTCCTTCGGAGCCCGTCCGGTCTCAAGTCGACCATGGATCCGGCCGTTTCGGAGACCGATCCCCGGTACGGCGTGCAGGCGGCCCTTTCGAACTTCGACGCGAACTTCGCGACGAGCCTGTATTTCGAGAACAACGACCGGGCGCTGAACAACATCTTCTTCGGCGGGGGAACCCGGCTGCTCCGTCAGCACGCCGCGGTCTTCCAGTCCCAGATCGACAAGCGGAACGCCATCGGCGGCGAGATGGCCATCCGCCACAACGTCCGATACGACGCGAACAACGCCCCCGGCAACGCCTTCTACTCGGCCTGGGAAGCGAACGTCGAACTCGAGTACCGCCAGGCCCTGCTGAAGGGTGGGGGACTCGACTTCAACCGCATCGCGGGAGCGAGCCGCACCCCCGGCCTCTACACCGGCGTCCTGATCGCCCGGGCCAACACCGACATCAGCATCGCCGATTTCGAGCTCTCCGCCCGCGACTTCGTCGCCGACGTCGAGAACGCCTACTGGGACCTCTACTACGCCTACCGCGATCTCGACGCGAAGATCGCCGCCCGGAACTCGGCGCTCCAGACATGGCGGCGGGTCGCCGCCCTTCGTGAGAAAGAACGGGTCGGTGGTGAAGCCGACAAGGAAGCCGAAGCGCGCGAGCAGTTCTACCGCTTCCAGGAAGACGTCGAGAACGCCCTGGCCGGACGCCTGACCGACGGCACGCGCACCAACAACGGGAGCGCCGCGGGAACATTCCGCGCCAGCGCCGGTGTCCAGGTCGCCGAACGGCGGCTGCGATACCTGGTCGGACTGCCGATCACGGAAGGGGTCCTTATTCGCCCCCTCGACGAGCCTCCCCGCGCGAAGATCGTCTTCGACTGGGACCTCAGTCTCGGCGAAGGGCTCACGAAGCGGACCGAGCTCCGCCGCCAGAAGTGGATGATCAAACGCCGCGAGATGGAGCTGCTTGCCAGCCGGAACTACCTGCTGCCGCAGCTCGACGCCGTCGCGCTGTACCGCCTCCGCGGGCTCGGGGATGAGCTGCTCGATCCGCAGCGGAACCCGAACCCGTTCCACAGCGCCTACCAGAACATGACCGGCGGCGACTTCCAGGAATGGCAGTTTGGCGGAGAGCTTTCGATCCCCCTCGGGTATCGCCAGGGGCACGCGGCGGTCCGCAATGCGGAGTTCCTGCTCGCCCGCGAGCAGGCGGTGCTGCGTGAGCAGGAGAAGAAGGTCGTCCACGACTTGAGCAACGCCCTCGCCGAAACCGAGCGGGCCTACAAGATCGTCCAGACGGTCTACAACCGTCGCGAGGCGGCCAAGGACCGCGTCATGGCCCTGCAGGCGCAGTTCGAGGCGGACAAGGCTCCTCTGAATCTCGTCCTCGACGCCCAGCGTCGGCTGGCCGCGTCGGAAAGCCACTACTACGACTCGCTCGTCGACTACGGGACGAGCATCCGGAACATGCACTTCGAGACCGGGACGCTGCTGGAATATGTCGGCGTCGCGGTGGCCGAAGGCCCATGGCCCGAGGAAGCCCTGGAAGAT
This sequence comes from Planctomycetota bacterium, assembly GCA_023429275.1. Lineage (GTDB taxonomy): Bacteria > Planctomycetota > Planctomycetia > Planctomycetales > Planctomycetaceae > Planctomyces_A. The sequence goes on along the minus strand of JAEYWB010000211.1, from coordinate 5,954 downwards.
GGCGCCGAACGGAAGGCCCTCCGCCCGGCCGCCTTCCGCTTCACCCCGCCGCAACGGACGATTGCGACGCCGGCCGCGCAGTAGTCGCCTCCTGATACCGGACGAGACGTCAGCCGACGATCCGCCGGCATTCGATTCCGTAGATGAGCGCTCGATCCGGATCGTGGAATCGCAGGGCCGAAAGCTTGCCGGGTCGGAACCGCTGCAGCCGGGCGAACCAGCCGAGCATTGCGATGCGAGCGTCGTCGGCGAACAGGCGGAGTCGGAGCCCATCCTTTGCGGCGGTCCAGCTCCCGATCTCTTCATAGAGAATCTGGTCACTGCTGAAGGCCAGACGACGATCTGCCCGGAAGTGCATCCGCTGGGGGTCGTCCGAGACGAATGCCCAGGTGCCGACCAGTGTGCGTTCCGTCTCGTTCGAGGGCCGCAACCTCCAGGCGAGGGGAGCGCCGACGAGAAGCAGAACAAGAGCGACGGCCATAGACCGCCAGCGTCGTCGCCCCTTCGAGTTGTTCGTCATGGGCCTGGTCTGACACAGGGGAGGGCAGGGGACGGACGAAGGGCTCGTTTCGAATCAATCGGACGACATCAACCAGCGGCGGGCAAGTCTGAAAATTCGCGACGGAATGACGGCGGTGATCAGAGCCGGAGCGTGACTAGCAGGAAACCGCGTGCCGGTTGCACGCGTCTGACCATTGCCCACGATGGTTCAGGGTGTGCAGCCGGCCCGGTTCCCACCTCGAGACCGGCGGCACATCAGGTCGGTGATTGATCTCTCCACCACGCATAAGGACCGCGGCTCAGGAGCTCGTGCAGCAAGGTCGCCGACTCGACCACGGTCACATCCGGCCAGTCGCAGTCGAGGGTGGAGGCTGCTTCATCGCTTGCCGCGAAGTTCATTGGCAGCAGCAAGAGTCCGCATTCGAGCATCAGCTGGTGGACGAGCTGACATCCCTGCGGAGACAAAACTTCGACAATGATATTGAGCGACTCGAATTCGCCCGAATCCGCCAGAGAGCGGGTGCAGATGGACACCCGCCCGCCGTCGCGACTTGTGACTTCGGTCCAACCGGCTCGCGATTCCGTGCCGCCGGAGCTCTCGAGAAGATCGAGGATCCTCTGCCGCCGTGACGCCGAGAAGGGAACGCGGTCCAGGCGGTGTCCCGAGTCGCCTCCTCTCTGCCAGCGGACCACTTTCAGTTCCGCCAGTTGCAGGTAGCGGGTCGATCTGGTCGCAGGGGGTGTTGCCAGCGAGAGAGGGTGCTCTTTCAGTTCGGTCCGTTCCGGGGCACCGACCCACCACAGGACCTCGCGAATCAGCCGCAGAGCCGGCTCGGGCGTCCGCGAGAGCCCGACAGCGTACGCCATTCTCGTCGGAACGTACTGGCCGTCCGCATTCAGCCGGGAGCTCGCCCCGGTGGAGTCGATCGTCCCCAGTCCCGTAGCCTGCAGGAGGCTGCCGAGCGTGTCGGAGAGATACTTTCCGGACTGGCCGGGGAGCGGACGATCAGGATCCTCCAGCGACAGGGCCATCGCGTAAGACTCATCGAATCGCAGGCGAGGATCCCGAAAACCGATCCCTTCGACCTGATCCCCGTCGACATCGTTCTCCGTCGGCAACTCGGAGAGAATCTGGGGGGGACGCTCTTCGTCATTCGCCTCCTCGCGCCGGGGAGTAGGGAGCTGCCGCATGTTGTGGGCGGTCCCCTCCGCCTCGCGATCGTTGAGTGAGAAGGGGTGGTTGCGGAAGTCGCCCTCCTGCAACTCGGCCTCTTCGTCGAACGGTCCCTCTTCGAAGTAGTCATGGATCTTCGAGAAATCGCTGATCGTGGCCCGGAAGGCGGGGCGTCCCCAGGCGGCGTTCCGAACGATCTCGAGCCCCGCTTTCGTGAAGCCCACCCCGTAGGCCGCCCCGTGGTATTCGTCGACTTCGCCGCTGAAGAGGCCGTCGAGCCGAGCGAGGTGTGACGACTCCGCGACTCGCCGGGCCGTCGTGTCGTCGAACGTGAAGCCGTGGCTGTTCCAGCAGTCCTGTTCCAGATCGAGCTCGACGAGACGGCTCGCGTGCGGGGACTGGGCCAGGGCGACCAACCCGGCGTCCCCGATGAAGTTGTCGTGGAGGTGAAGCCGCCAGAGGTTCGCCAGGACCGGCCAGCGTGCCAGCGCCGCGGCTCCGGCCGCGCCGATACTGTTATAGCCGAGCTCCAGCTCGCGAAGGACAGGGGCCTCGCGAACCTCGGTGAGCGACTCGATTGCCGCATTGTCCAGACGGCAGTGGTTCAGTTCCACGCTCTTCAGGGTGTGCCACCGCTCCGATGTTGCGGTTTTCGACACTCCCGCCGCCGTGAAGGCATTGTGTGAGAGATCGATCGTCTCGACTCGGCTCAGGAAGGGCGATTGAAAGACCGCGATCAGGGAGTCGTCGGTCAGATAGCAATTGGCGAGTCCCAGCATCGTCAGGCCGCGTGCGGAATGACTCTCGGACCACGCGAGGGCACCGGCGTCGAGCAGAGGCTGCTGACCAACATTCCAGTAGTACGGATTGATCGGCGGGCCGCTCAGCTCAAGTTCTCGCAGCTGCGGCATCTCGACCCGCGACAGGGCGATGGCTCCGGCCGAGTCGATCCGGTTTCCCGACAGGTCCAGTCGCTTGAGCGACCGCAGTCCTGGTGAGTGACTCAGGGCGATCGCTCCCTCCTGCTTGCAGTAGATGTCCACCAGTTCGAGCGATTCGAGCTGAGGGCCGAGGGCAGGGGAGAGCGCTTCCACTCCGCGATCCCCAAGCGGGAGGCGTTCGAGCCGGAGCGCTTTCAGCCGGCTGAGAACGCCGCACGCGACCAATCCCTCGAGTCCCAGGTGTCCGAGTCCCTCGCGGCCCCAGTACCCCATCGTGTACCCGGCGATCGTCAACCCTTCCAGTCGGTTCAGCGAAGCCCGGCGGAAGAACTCCACCGCGGCCTCCTCGTCCGCCTCGATGACATTCCCGAGGAAGGGTTCGAACGGGGAACTGCCGGAGAACCCGCAGCGGAATGCGATCGAAAGAGACGTCAGCCGTGCGAGTTCGGGGCGTTCCGCCAGGGCCCGCGCCTCGTCGATCGACCGGATGAACACCGAGGCGGACGAGAGCCGAGGAAGGGAGTGCGCTTCCCAGACAGCGATCAGGTCTGCGGCCCGCAGCGTCAGGTGGCCGATCTGCTCCGGCCGCGTCCATCTCGGCACGATCCGGCTGACGTCCTGATGGGCCAGCGAGGCAGTCAGGCTTCCGACCGAGAACGATTGCAGCGTGTTCCACAGGGGGGACTCCGCCAGCGCGCGAATCTCCCCGTCCCCCGTCTTGTCGGCCGCAGCCAGCGACTTGAGAGCCGGAAAGACCTCCGGCCGATAGTAAAGGAATGAGATCTCGTGATCGGGGGAATAGGCCGGCAGCGTGAGATGCGTGACGCGGTCGAGGCTCGCAGACTTCGCCAGCCTGGTCAGTCTGACGTGCCCCTTGCTGAGATGATCCGATGTCAGCTGAAGATTTCGGACGAGCCGCCAGGTCCGGGGAACGTGGCCTTTCGAAGCGGCCTTGCACCACGACCAGGGTGCGAGCCGGAGTTCGTCCGGCCAGTCCTCGAGGATTCGCTCGGCCGCTTCGATGGCGGCCGACTGGTCGTCGCCGGGCCATGTCTCCAGCAGCCCCGCCAGGGCGCGAAACGCCAGCGTTCCCGGCTCACAGCGTTCGAATTCCCGCAGCTCGGTCCAGTCGGAAGCATCCGCCTGCATCTCGCGCTCTCCGCGACGCCCCATCAATCCATCGGCCGCGAGACAGTCTGTGGCGAGGAGTGAGGTTCCGCAAGGAGGTCACGCGGTCGAAACCCCTCCCCGAGCGCAGGGGTATGTAGAGGGGCGGCACGTGCGAATCTTCTGCCCCTCCAGAACTTTCCCGGGCGTCGACAGCCTCGTCCATACGGTGACGTTCCTGCCGGGGGCTCAGCAGACGGCGATGGTCGAGATCGCGACGATCACGGGCGGGCGTCATTACTACGCCCAGAACGCGGCGGAGCTGGAGGCCGCCTTCCGCGAGCTCGCGTTCATGATGCCCGTCCTGCTGACGGAGTGACCAAGACCGCCCCCATCATGGGACAGGCAGGGGAGCCTTCCCGGGAGTTCGCCCCTCGCGGGCCCGCACCGGGATGCAGAGCGGTTGAGCGGCTTCTTCAAACGTCGTCGGGAAACTGAAGGAAGTGCTTTCCGGGGGAAAGAGTGGCGTGGTGCGTCAGGACCTTTCGTCCTCGATCGCTGATCGACACATATCCCCGGTCAATCGTGGCGAGTCGAAACTGTTCCAGGACGCGAACAGCGTTGTCAGGGAGAGAGAAGGAGGGAATCCGCTCGAACGCTCCGAGTCGCTTCAGCGCGTCGAACTCTTCGGGCAGCAGGTCCATCGCTCGGCCTTCGAAGGGACGGCAGTGTCTGAGAGCCAATCTAGGACGCGAGAATCAGCGAAGCCTCCAACCCCGACTTGAACGATCCCCTTCGCCCGGGAATCTTCCGCTCGAGTGTGCGGAAGGAGACCACAATCGGCGTGGACCGGGTCTGATCACGTTGTTCTGGCTCAGATCGGTTTGTCGCGTGTCATCGGCGCGAGCTGGGGTTCCGCACGAAATCGTATCGCCCATTAGAGCCTGGATTTTCTGATCTGCGATCGGCGTTTTCAGGCGATCGTTGCCATCGAAATCGCCGACCGTTCGCACTCGAGAGACGGGGCAACGATCCGTGACGCTCAGAAGAAAGAGGCATTGAAGGCGGCCGCCGTGCCGTTGCTACGGTGGCCGGATCGGCCAGCACCCGACACTGCTGCAATGATGAGAGAATTATCGAGCTACTTGAAATGAGCCGAGAGCTTAGAAAACGCAAGCCGCCTCTCACGGGTTCAAAAAGAACACGATCGCGATGGCCGCCAAAACCATGCTGACCAAGGGTCCAACAAGAGAGCATGCCAAGCGAGTCGAGTGCATTCGCTCGGGCAACACATGGCGCCCAACGAGGCCGACCACGCCGAACGCGATGGATAGGACGCACAGGATCCAGGCGGGCGTCATGGTCTGGCTCGGTCGACGAGGGGCTCCCTCAGTATCCCTCTATCTTCTCGACAGGGAGGATGACATCGAGACATGACAAGTTGACGGCCCGCATGGCGACAGGGAAGGGCGTGAGTGGCCCGTCTGCAGCAGGCCGCCCAGGCACATGCCCCGAAGATGGTATGGAGGGACTCCGCGGCGCCCAGCCGCTGACTCGCGGTCCGGCATGACGGTCTCGCCCCCCAGCGATCCGCCGCCGACTCAAGCCTCCCCCTGGCGACCCTTCGACATCGACTCCCCCCGCATCAGGGATCGCAGCGGAAATCCCCTGTACTCAGGGATTGAAGTGAAGAGCCCGACCCGTAGGGAGATGCCCTGAAACTGCCAAAGGAGCTACGTCGGCGCGGAAGCCTGACCCAACTGGACACTTCCACTATATTGAACATCGTTCAAGGCCGAGCCAGGTGCGTTGTTGCCACGCGGCAATTTCGGAGGGTGCGGGAGTGGAACAGGAATGGGAGTCCGCGCCGGAGCAATCGCGGCCGTTTGGTCTTGGTGAGCTGAGCGCAATGCTGCTGCTGGCAGTGATGTGGGGGCTGTCGATTCCCGCAACGAAGCTCGGTCTGCAGACGATGCCACCCTTGGCACTGACGACCCTGCGTTTCGCGATCGCTCTCCCGGTGCTGCTTTGCCTTGCTCTTCGTCGGACTCGTATTGCTTGGCGGTCTCTTCCGGCGGTGGCCGGGCTTGGATTGCTGGGGATCGGGATCGGTCAGTTCTCCCAGACGTTCGGAGTCGCTGGGACTTCGGCATCGGTGGGAACGATTCTGTCGGCAACCATCCCGGTGTTCGTCGTCTTCTTTGCCGCGATCAGGCTGAAGCAGTCAATCT
>JAEYWB010000143.1 GCA_023429275.1 Planctomycetota bacterium | reverse complement strand
GGCCAGAGGAGCCGGCTGGCCATGCGAGTATCGCCAGTCTACGCCCTTCGAACAGGGCCGCCAACGTTCGTTGAGCGGGTTTGGGTGTCGTCGTGACGATTGTCGGGCTGGGCCCGGCCAGATCGGCGAGATTCCCGTTGGTGATCGGGTTCTCGGAATGACGTCCTGTGAGGACCGGCGGGCTGACGCCGCGCCGCTCCCGCAGCCATCGTGGGTCTTGTTGACACGAGTGGTTCCGCGGAGGAATTCGGGTATCATCCGACAGATCCGGTGGCCGCTTCTCTATCGACTTTCGTCCTCTCGGAATGCCCGTCATGGACCTGACGCCATCGCTTCCGTCGTCCCCTGCCGGGAACGCCCTCCCTCTGTCGCCGGACGCTTCCTCAATCGAACGATCTGAATCGGAAATTCGTGCGGCGATCCAGCGGGTGCTCGACGAGACGACGAAATCCACTGGAAAGCCGATCCGGTCGGAAGACCTGCTCGCTCACCTGCTGCGCGAGCCGGGTTCGCTGGGCCGGGAAGCCCTGCTGGCAGCGGGCGTGACGCCCGAGCGACTCCGCGCGGAGCTGCTCCGGCTGGCCGGGCATCCGGATGACGCTCAGCCGGGCAGGCCGACAGGGGAGCACCTTCCCTGGCCCGTCAGCCGCTGGGCCTGCCTAGCGGTGCTGGTGAGTGTTATTGCGTACCCGCTCAGCATCGGGCCGGTCCTGCTCATGGCGGACAGGTTCGATATGGGACCTTCGGTCGAGGGAGCACTCGAGATCGTCTACTTCCCCATCATCTGGCTGTACGACGCCGTCCCCTGGGTGAAAGTGTTTTACGACTGGTACTTGGAAACGATTGGGTTTTCTTAACCTCCGACGGGAGAGACGTTCATGTCTGCCGCGTCCCCGAATCCGACCGATCCCGCCTCGCGCGCCGACGTCGCGCATCGATACTACCAGGCCTCGGGGCGGGTCCCGTTCACGGGAACGATCACGATGCTCCTGCTCGGGGCCCTGGGCGTATTGGTGCTGGCGCCGCTCTATGCCCTCGCGGACTATCACGCCCGTCACGACAAGCTCAAGCTGATCGTCGCCATGGTCTACGCCGCGCTCGCGGGAGGCTGGGTGTACTACTGCGCGTATCTCGGAAAGGTTCGTAACCGGGCGTTTGGAGGGATCGTCGGATTCGTCATCGGAGTCTTCGCTCTCTACTTCGCATGGACGTCGTTCCTGTGCATTCTGTTCGGCTGGGACCTTCGAGTGCTGTTTCTGGATCCGATCACTCTCGTGACGACGGCGCTCCCGGAACTCGCCCAGAGTGAACTGTGGACCAAGGGGGGCAAACCGGTCGGCCCGACCGAGCTGACGGTGTGGTGGGTGGGAGAGGCGTTGATCATTTTGATCGCGTCGACGGCACTCGCCGCGCAGCAGTCTCGCCCCTTCTGCGAGGAATGCGGCCGATGGACGAAGAAGGCCTCCGAGCTGCGGATGGCGGTGCCGACCTCCCCGGCCCTCAAGGAAGACCTGGAAGCGGAGAAGTACGAAGAGCTTGCGAAGCTGGTCCGGCTTCCCGCCGCCGAGAACATTGCGACCGCAGCGACCGTGTACAGCTGCCCGGGGTGCGACGACTCGCACTACATCAATCTCCTGGTGACGACAAAGGACGAACAGAACAACGCCGGCAGCTACACCATCCTGAAACACCTCTCGATCCCACCGGAAGTTGCAGCATGGATCAAGGACCCGTCGGTGCTGTTCCGTCAGCCGGCAGGCAGTGCAGAGGGGGCGGAATCCGCAGCTGAGGAACCGCCCGGGCAACCCGTGCACAGCGACGCCTGAAAGTACCACGGCATTCCATGCCGTGAACGGGCTCTCATGTGGTAAGGACGATTCTTCCTCGCGCAGCCCGGCGTCTGATGTGTGTCGGCTCCCCGGCGCGACCCTCTCAGAAGTGGTGTTGCTGTGATTCGGGGGTGCCGCTAGCATCCCCGCCCGAACGGTTCGGCAGACTTTGCCGATGAAGGGCATGATGCCGCGTTCCGGACACGGAGGTCCTTTTCATGAAAAGCACGATTGCGGCTTTTCTCATGTCGATCCCCCTTTCGGCGATCGGCCTGATGGCGGTGTTCGGGATCCCGCAGATGGCTCCCGGCTCGCTTCTTCAAAAGGGGCTCGGGCAGGGATCGTCACAGGAAGAAGACGTCCTCCGCGGGGACTATTTCGACGATGAAGAAGAGGCACCGGCCAGCCGCCGGCGCCGTTCCCGCTCCTCGGCACGGAGCGAAGCCGAATCCGCTCCCGCGTTCGACGAAGGGATGGAGACCGATCGCCGCGCCGAAGCCCCGTCACGACCGGGCCGCACCACCGCCTGGAACGATCAGGTCGAAGCGAACGACGACCGCGGCGGGGTCAATCCCTTCGCCAGCCGCCCCCGCGCCACCCCACCTCGCAACGAAGCGGCCCTCGAGACGGCGGAGGCCGGCGGAACCGCACGCGAACGAATCACGAGCCCGCACACGGACCTCACCTGGAAATCCGCCCGGAACCGCCTGACGGAACTCGGTGTCACGCATTTCCATCTCGAGCGGGGCTCGACCGACGACAGCTTCCTCTTCGTCTGCATGTTCTCGCCGGGCGACGATCCCCGTGTGACGCGCCGGTTCGAAGCCGAAGCCCCGGAGCCGCTCGCGGCGGTCGACGGCGTTCTTGGCCAGATCGACACCTGGATGCAGCGGCGCTTTGCCAGCCAGTCGTCCGTCGGGTTCAACCGCTAGCGTTCTGAAACTCCCAGGTTTTCGGGGCCGGCCAATCAGCCGGAACGCGCTAGCGTCCGGTTCAAGCCGGGGACCAGGGGGGCCAGCCTCAGCACCACAGCGCCTTGCCGGCTCGTTCTCCGTCGGTCTTGTCTGAATGGGATTGGCCACAGAGGTCACAGAGGGATCTTTCCATCGGGACGGTCGGTCTCTCGGGTTGTGATCACTCCAGTCCTGCAGTCCTGTCTCTGAG
>JAEYWB010000142.1 GCA_023429275.1 Planctomycetota bacterium | reverse complement strand
GGCCCCGGTGGCCGTCCCCCGGGAGGGGCTGGCGGCGGTGGGGGCCGCCCAGGTCGCGGGGGTGGAAGGGGCGGCTTCGGTGGGTCGGACTATTCATCGGCCGTCGCCGCGGACGGAAAGATTTACTACACGACCCGTAACGGCGAAACGCACGTCCTGAAGGCCGGGACGGAGTTTGAAGAGCTCGCGGCGAACCGGGTCACGGACGACGCAGAGGAGTTCAGCGCCACGCCGGCCCTCAGCAATGGGGAGCTCTTCCTGCGGTCGAACAAGCACCTCTACTGTGTCGCTCCGAAGGAATAGGCCCTGCCGGAAGTCGTCGAACACAAGCCGGAGAGATCGCCGCGATCCCTCCGGCTTGTTTCTTGAGATCGACTGATCCACACCGCAGCCCCCGCGGGCCAACAGGGGCGCCGTCTCGAAAACCAACTGTCTCCGCTTGACAGGGCCGCATGGAGAGGCTGACGGTTGCGCCAAGAGCGTTTGCCACGTTGACTTCTCTCAACGCGGCGACCTCCGCGATAGGGCTCGGCAGTAAGGTCATGCCGAAATTCGAGTTGCGACGCCGGGAGTTGCCCGGGAGTTTCCAGGCATTTCTTGACGACCCCCCAGTGGCCTGTAGAATCTCAATGCAACGACGATCGCTTCTTCAAGCTGCCGCACTCACGGCTGTCCACTTGTCGAACCTCTTCGTTGCGTCCAAGACGAGACGCGTCGTGCGGATTATCCGGGGTAGGCCCGGAACGGCACGGCGCCGTGGCCATCTGATCGACCGGATCCCCGGGCGATGCGGATGAGGGGGAACGCAACGTCCGCTTTCGAGGTTATCTGTGTCGGGTGACTTCACGAACGAAATTCGTGAGACCGTGCGCGAGCGGACCGACATCGTGCAGCTCATCAGCGAATCCGTTGCGCTGACATCTCTTCGCGGCGGGCGCGAGTTCAAGGGGCTGTGCCCGTTTCACGATGATCACAACCCGAGCATGACCGTCTCGCCCGACCGGCAGACGTTCCGCTGCTGGGTCTGCAATACGGGGGGGGACTGCTTCACGTTCGTCATGGAACGGGAAAAGGTCGCCTTTCCCGAAGCCCTGCGAATCCTCGCACAACGCGCGAATGTCGCACTGCCGGAACGATCGGCCGGACCGCGCCGTCCCTCCGAACTCGACAAGCCCGCGTTGTTTGAGGCCCTCCTCTGGGCTCAGGAACTTTTCCACACCACTTTTCTGAAAGACCCCGTCGCCGCGAAAGCGCGGGACTATGTTCGTTCACGCCGGATCACTGACGAGACGGTCCGGAAGTGGAAGATCGGTTACCACCCGAACAACTGGGATTGGCTGCAGTTTGCCGCGAAGGGAAAGTTCTCGACGCAGCAGCTCGTCGCCACCCGGCTGATCCAGGAACGGGAGAACGGCGAAGGACATTACGACAACCTCGTCGATCGCGTCGTATTTCCGATTCACAACGAACGGGGACAGCCGGTTGCCTTTGGAGGACGTGTTTACGAAGGGGGAATGGACCGCGGCAAAGGGAAGTACTGGAACAGCCCGGAGAGCGAGCTCTTCCTGAAGCGGAAGATGCTCTACGGGTTTCACTTCGCCCGGACCGAGATCGACAAGACCAGGACCGCCCTCGTCACCGAGGGGTACACGGACACCATCGCCTGCCACCAGCACGGGGTGACGAACGTCGTCGCGACGCTCGGCACCGCCTTGACGGACCTGCACGTCGGGGTCCTGAAACGGTTCGCCCGGAAGGTCGTCCTGCTCTATGACGGAGACGAAGCAGGGCAGATGAACTCCGAACGCGTCATCGAACGGCTCCTCGCCGAAGATGTCGACCTGCGGATCCTCTCCCTCCCCGGCGAGTGCGATCCGGACGAGTTCCTCCAGGAAGAAGGAGCGGACGCCCTCCGCGAGCGGATCGAGAACGCCCCGGAAGCCTGGGAGTTCAAGCTTCGCGTCGTGGAGAAACGGTACAGCAACAAGACGGTCGACGGCCGCCAGCGGATCCTCGAGGAGATGCTCGCGCTGCTGGCCTCGGTCCCGAAGATGTCCCGGAACATCCGGGAAGCCCTGCTGCTGTCGAGCCTCGCCCACCGGCTCAATTTGCCGGAGGAGAACGTTCGACAGCGCTATAATGCGATCAGGGAGAACAGGCCTCCCGATCGTTCCCTGAACGCCCCCCCGATCCGAGTCGACGCCCCGTCCGAACCACAGCCGCCGCGATACACGGCGGACATCCAGCGCCTCCTGAAAGGGAGGATCACGCTCGATGACCGCATGGAATGCGAGTTGCTTCAGGTCCTGATGGTGAGTCCTGAACTGGTCCCGTTCGTCACCCGCACGATTGAGATCGAAGAAATCCGGCATCCTGCCCTGCAGGCTCTGCTCGAACACCTTGTCAACCTTTCAAAAGAACACCAGGGAGTCACCTTCGAGACGTACCTGACGTCTCTCGATGATGTCGACCTGAAAAGTCTGGCCGTCTGGCTGGACACCCAGGCCCAGGACCTTGAACTGAGCCGCAAGCTCCGCGAGAGCGGAGTGGATATGAAGGACGGCTGTCCTCTTTTCCTCCGGCGCGCCCTCGGCGAATTTGCCTGGCGCCGAGAAGAGCAGTCGTTCATTGACAGGACGGCACTGCCGTCGTCCCCGACTGGCGATGGAACGCCGACGCCCGACGAACTTCTTCGTCAGGCGCAACAGTTTCACCAGAGACGTGCCACCAAGAAGACTGGCGTGTAGCTGATTCTCACCAGGAGCCTTCCGAACCCGAAGACGCAATTTCACCACGAACAGCCGGCTTCCCGTTGACGCCCGTTGACCGTGTCCCGCAAACAGGCGGCTTTCTCTCCGCCGCCCGTCCGCCGGACACCAACGCCATCGCCACGCAACCGCGGACGCTCGCTCAATCGCGACCTGATTGCTTTTCGCCGGAACTCCCGAGACAACTCACGGTCGGTCTGGTCAGCCGGAGGAACATTTCGCCATGCATCTATTCGATGATGGTCTGCGAGAACTGCTCGAACTCGGAAAGCAGCAGAGCTTTCTCACATTCACGCAGATCAACAGCTACATTCCCGACGAGGCGGTGACGCCTGAAAAGCTCGACGAGCTCCTGATGCTCCTCGAGGAGATGGGGATCAAGGTCCAGGACGATCTCAAGGAACGCCGGACCGAGCCCGCCCCGCCGAAGAAGGCCGGCAAGAACGCCAAGCCGGTCGTCCAGAAGATCAAGACCTCCGATGAAGGCCGCCGGATCGAAGACCCGGTCCGGATGTATCTCACCCAGATGGGTGAGATTCCCCTGCTGACCCGCCACGAGGAGATTTCGCTCGCCAAGACGATCGAAATCACCCGCAAGCGGTTCCGCCGGCAGCTCCTGGAGAGCGATTTCGCCGCCCGGCAGACGATCGACGTCCTGACCAAGGTCAACAACGGCGAGCTGCCGTTCGACCGGACGATCAAGGTCTCGCTGACCGAGGGGATGGAGAAGGACCAGATCCTCGGCCGCATGCCGATGAACCTGAAGACGCTCCAGCACCTCCTGTCGCAGAACGAGCAGGACTTCAACAAGCTGCTGGACGAAAACACCCCTGCCTCCGAGCGGAAACAGATCGAAGAACGGCTCGCGCAGCGCCGCCGCAAGATGGCGACGCTCGTCGAGGAGATGAGCATCCGCACCCAGCGTCTGCAGCCGATGATCAAGCGGCTCGAGCAGATCAGCGAGCGGATGCAGGAGCTCAAGTACCAGCTCGAGCAGTCGAAGAAGTACAAGACGACGAAGGACGATCGGTCGAACCTTCAGCGCGAGCTGAACGACCTGATGTTCCAGACCCTCGAGACCCCTGCCTCGCTCCAGAAGCGGGTCGACGAGATCGCCGAGCGGTACTTCGTCTACGACAAGGCGATGCGGGACCTCTCGGGAGGCAACCTCCGGCTCGTCGTCTCGATCGCCAAGAAGTATCGCAACCGCGGGCTGTCGTTCCTGGATCTCATCCAGGAAGGAAACACCGGCCTCATGCGGGCGGTCGACAAGTACGAGTATCGCCGCGGCTACAAGTTCAGCACCTACGCGACGTGGTGGATCCGCCAGGCGATCACCCGCGCCATCGCCGACCATGCCCGCACCATCCGCATCCCGGTGCACATGATCGAGACGATGAGCAAGCTGCGGAACATCTCCAAGCAGATCATGCAGGAGGTCGGCCGCGAGCCCACGATCGAGGAGATCGCCAAGCGCGCCAAGATGAGCGTGAGCGAGACCCGCCGCGTGCTGAAGATCAGCCGTCACCCGATCTCGCTGGACCGCCCGGTCGGCGAAAGCGAGGACAGCTACTTCGGCGACTTCATCGAGGACGAGAAGGCGGAGAACCCGGTCGAGAGCGCGACCCAGGAG
>JAEYWB010000117.1 GCA_023429275.1 Planctomycetota bacterium | reverse complement strand
CGCCGATCCCAGACGGCTGGACGGACGCCGAAGCGGCCGCGGCACCACTCGTCTTTCAGACCGCCTGGCAATGGCTGACAGACCCGACGCGTCCTTCAGCCGGTGACGCCGGCGGCGGCACGGGGGCAGGGGGCGGAGTCGGAGTCGCGGCCGTGCAACTGGCCGTCGGCCGCGGTGCCACCGTCGTCGCCCTGACCCGGTCGAGGGAGAAGGGAGCGAAGCTGCAGGAACTCGGAGCCAAAGCGGTTTTCCCTCCGGACGACCCGGATCTGAAGAAGCACGTGTTCGAAGCCCTCGGTGGCCGGGGGGCGGATGTCGTCGTCGAGACGGTCGGGGGGCCGCTCCTCGGGACGGCGGTCCATCTCCTTGCTCCGCACGGCCGGGTCGGGGTCATCGGCGTCCTTGCGGGAGTCGAGGCGACGATTCCGATCCCGTCGCTGATGTTCAAGCGCGGCTCGATCCACGGCATCCTGGTGAGCGATGTTTCGCCGGAGACCGCGCAAGCCCAGTGGAAGGAGATCGTTGGCGTGCTGAAGAGTGGAAAGTCGAAAGATCGGCCGATCGTCGACCGCGTCTTTCCCCTCGAGAAGTACGCCCAGGCGTTCGAGCGGCTCGCCGGAAGTCCGTTCGGCAAGGTCGTTGTCCAGGTCACGTGACCAGAGTCGCCTTTCCCTCTGCGAAAGGGCGTTCTTTCGCGGAGCGAAAGACGACGATCGGGCCGGAAGGCCGAGGAGATTCGAAATGGTTCCGTCATCCCCCGTCGTGACGACCGAAGAAGCTCCGATCCGTCACGGCGAGACGGGTTGCGTCTCCTCCCGATGTGCTTCGCGGATCGTCCTGGCGAAGGTGGGGCTCGACGGGCACGACCGTGGGATCCGGGTCGTCGCCCGTGGCCTGCGGGATGCCGGGTTTCACGTCATTTACGGCGGCCTGTGGCAGCGGCCCGAGGCGGTCGCCCAGGCGGTGTGCGATGAGGATGCCGACTGGCTGGGGCTGAGCCTCCTCAACGGCGCTCACCTGACGATCGTCCCCCGCGTCGCCGCTGCGCTGCGACAGTGGGGACGAGGAGACGTCCGGATCGTCGTCGGCGGAATCATTCCCGAGGCGGACATTCCTGCCCTCCGGGAGCATGGTGTCGCCGCCGTGTTCGGGCCGGGAAGCTCCGTCCAGACGATTGCCGCCGCTCTCGGCCAGGGAGGCTCTTCACCGGCCCCGACTTCGACTCGACCGAGCGATCCGGTTTCCGAGGACATCCGCGAGCGCAACAAGGCCTCTCGGCGCCTGACCGAGATCGCCCGGGGAGAACGCTCGCCCTCCCCGGCTCCGGCCGCTCAGCGGTCACGGTGCGTCGCAATCACCGGCAGCGCCGGGGCGGGGAAAAGCTCGCTGATCAACCGCCTGCTGCATCACCGGGATCCCGGCCGGCGGATCGCGGTTCTTGCCTGCGATCCCGAAAGTCCGCTGACCGGCGGAGCTCTCCTGGGAGATCGGATCCGCATGGCGGAGCTCCTCCCCGATCCGATGCTGTTCATCCGCAGCCTTGCCGTTCCGAGCGGCTCGCAGGGGATCGCGACGGACCTTGCCGGGATGCTGGAAGTGCTCGGCGCCGCGGGATTCGGGCTGACGCTTCTCGAGACGGTCGGAATCGGGCAGGGGGACGTCGCGGTCCGCCAGATCGCCGATCAGGTCGTCGTCGTCCTGCAGCCGGAGACGGGCGACACGATCCAGTGGCAGAAGGCGGGACTTCTCGAAGTCGCGGACCTCGTTGTCGTTCAGAAAGGGGATCTGCCAGGGAGCGATCGGCTTGAGGCCGAGATCACCGAAGCACTGAACCTGCCGGGGACTCGAGAGATTCCCGTCCTGCGCGTGAGCGCGGTCCGCAACGAAGGAATCGAGGCGCTGCGCGACAAGCTGTTCGCATGAAGCGAGGACCCCGGTTTCGAAGCTGTTTCAAGACGATCTTGCCACAGAGTGCACAGAGGCCACAGAGTTCCCTCTGAGTCTCTCGGTGCTCTCTGTGGCCAGTCTTCTGCTCTTCCGAACAACCGGCGGACCTGGCGATTTGAAATGGCTGTTTCGCCGCAGACGACAATTCGAGTCGGGCGTCCGTTCGCGGACTGTCATCCGCGGCTAAACGTGGAGCGGTCGGGGGCGTACAATTCTGTTGTGGCCCGTTCGGCCGCCATTCGGACACCTTCGAGAAGCGCTTCGCGAGGGAGATGACCATGAGCGAGACAGCGGTCGATCGGAGTGCGGAGCAGGCCCAGCGGCGCGAAGAGCAGATGCAGGAGGCGGAAAACCTCCTCTTTTCCGAGGTTCCCCGCCGCAGCGCGGCGCAGGAGCTGTTTCACGGGCGATTCGCTTCGGACCTGTTCTTTCCCTATCCACGGTCCTCGGCCGCCGAGCAGGAGAACGTCTCCCGATCCCTGGCGGAGCTTCGGCAGTTCTGCGACGGCAACCTCGATCCGGTCGCGATCGACCGCAACGCCGATATCCCCCGGAACGTCATCGAGGGGCTCGGCGATCTCGGCATCCTCGGAATGACGGCCCCCGAGTCGCTCGGCGGACGAGGCTTTTCTCAACTCGCGTACTGCCGTGTTCTCGAAGAACTCGGCGGTCGATGCAGCGCGACGTCGATTCTCGTCAATGCGCACCACTCCATCGGGATGCGATCGCTTCTCCTCTTCGGAACGCCCGAACAGAAACGCCGCTGGCTCCCAGACCTCGTCAGCGGACGGAAGCTGGCGGCTTTCGCCCTGACCGAAGTGCAGGCAGGGTCCGATGCGGCCAACGTTCAGACGACCGCAGTTCCGGACGAGTCGGGAGAGTTCTTCGTCCTCAACGGAGACAAGCGGTACATCACCAATGGGGGCATCGCCGACGTCCTGACCGTCATGGCCCGCACCCCGGGTGAAGGGAAGAAGGGGCGGACGAAGCCGGTCACGGCGTTTCTCGTCACTCCCGATACGCCCGGCTTCCGGGTCGTCGAGCCCCGGATGGAGAAGGTCGGCATCCGCGGGACCGCCACCGCGAAGCTCGCATTCGAAAACATGCGGATCCCTCGAAGCCAGATCCTCGGCCCGGAGGGGAAGGGACTGAAGATTGCCCTCACGGTGCTCGACTTCGGGCGGACGACGTTCGGCGCCTGCTGCACCGGGGCGGCGAAGACCTGCCTGCGGATGGCTGTCGAGCATGCCCGGACGCGCGAGCAGTTCGGACAGAAGCTCGGGGAGTTCGAACTCGTCCGGCAGAAGCTCGCCCGGATGGCGGCCTGGACCTATGCGATGGAGGCGATGACCGCCGTCACCGCGGGGCTCATCGACCGGGCGGCGGCCGGAGAGCCGATCGAGTACATGCTCGAGACCGCCATGCTCAAGGTCTGGAGCACTGAACGCCTCTGGACGATCGTCAACGACGCCTTTCAGATCCACGGCGGCGCGGCGTACTTCACCGACCGCCCTCTCGAGCGGATGCTGCGGGATGCCCGCATCAACCAGATCGGCGAAGGAGCGAACGAAGTCCTCACGTCGTTCATCGCCCTGGTCGGACTGCGATCTCCGGGGGTCGAGCTGAAGTCCGTTGCAGACGCCCTGCATCACCCATTGAGCCAGTTCAGGACGCTCGGTCGGTTCACCTGGCGGGAAGTGACGCGGCGATTCGAGCGGCCGGAGGTCTCCGTCCGCTCTCCGGAACTCGCTCCGCAGGCACGGACCCTCGGGAGCCTCCTGCGGCAATTCGGCCTGGCGGCGGAACGGGCGCTCGTCGACAACCGCGAGGAAATCGTCGATCGCCAGCTCGTCCAGGAGCCGATCGCGAAGGCGGCGATAGAGCTGTTCGCGCAGGCCAGCGTACTGAGCCGGCTCGACGACGCGTTGTCGCACGCGGCAAACGGGTCGGCGGCCAGTGACAATGACCGCCGCGCCGCGCTCCTGTTTCTCTCCCACTCCGAGCGGAGTGTGAAAAAGCTGCTCAGCGAACGCGGTGACAACGACCACGTCGCGATTCGCGAAGTCGCAAAAGGCCTTCTGGGCTTCTAGACCGTTTCGCCGCGCTCCGCTGGCGTGTCGCGGCGAAACGGTTTTCAAGCGGAGGACGCTTCGCCCCGTCGCGTCCTTTCGGCTCGACTTACGGCCCGTTGATCGTCAGCGACGAGAAGTTCAGCGTCAGGTTGCCGCCGTTGCCGTTCGTGATGTCGATGTTGTCCCCGAAGAGCGAGCTGATCACGCTCGTGATCGTTGTCGCACCGAGGTTCGCAACGAGGGTCGGCGGCGTATTCTGGATGATGATCGCGTCGTTCGCCACGTTCATCG
>JAEYWB010000103.1 GCA_023429275.1 Planctomycetota bacterium | reverse complement strand
GGGGTGGTATCCGTCGGCACAGGCTGACCAGGGGGCGCGGAGCATCTTCGTCATTCAGAAGCGGACAGTCCGAGTCCCGTTCCTCGAGACGTTCGACCTCCCCGAGAACCTGACGTCGTGTCCGTGCCGAAATACCTCCATGGTGGCGCCGCAGGCCCTGACGCTGCTGAACTCGCCTCTTGGGGAGAGCGCGGCCCGCGCCCTGGCCGGCCGGGTCCGTGCGGAGGTCGGGGACGACGAACCTTCACGACAGGTCGCCAGCCTCTTCGAGCTGGCACTGCAGCGTCTTCCTGAGGACGCTGAATCGGTCCGTTGCACCAGCTTCCTCAAGACGCGTTCGCTGGAAGAACTCTGCCGCGTCGTCCTGAACCTCAACGAGTTCGCGTTTCGGGATTAAGGATCATTCGACCGGTCCGCCTGGCCGGCGCGCGATCGCGTCCGGTTCCTCGCAAATCGCGATTCGCCCAAACCGGACGCTCGCGCGTGCCGGCTTTCCGTGAACGTCGAGGTGTCGCTTTGCTTCCTAACCCGCGGGACGCCATGGCAACAGGTACGGCCAAGGCAGCAGGAAGGCGTGGTGCTTGAAGAGCTCCGCCCGGCCATGCTCGCCGAGGAACTGCGTGAAGTAGAGGATGAAGACGAACGCCGCGAGGATCGCCAGCATCACCGGTATGCGGATCGCTGTCCGCGTGATCCACCACGAGCGTTTCCCCTCCCCCTGCCGGCGGACGGCGCGGGCATACGCCCAGCCGGTCAGGAGGCGGGCGGGGTAGTTCGAGGCAATGAAGACGAGCGTGATCGGCCAGAGGGCATCCGGAGGGAGGAGGAACGCCTTGAACAGATAGACCGGCAGCGCGAGCGCGTAGACGACGAGGATCGTCGTCAGCCACGCGAAGGGGGCGGACGCGAAGAGCCGGCGGACCTCTCCGAGCTGGAATCCCGCCCGCCAGGAGTTCGTTGCGGCGAAGCGCGCCTGGAGGAAGGGGACCCACGAAAAGACGAGAAC
Source organism: Planctomycetota bacterium (assembly GCA_023429275.1). GTDB lineage: Bacteria > Planctomycetota > Planctomycetia > Planctomycetales > Planctomycetaceae > Planctomyces_A. The sequence goes on along the minus strand of JAEYWB010000103.1, from coordinate 12,474 downwards.
GAGCATCGCCCCGCCGATCAGCGGGAAGACGACAGACGGCCCATCGGGACGCTGTGCGGCGGCGAAGATGGCGGACGGAATCACAAGCCACGCAAAGGCCACAAAGAAGCCGCGGAGTCCCAGCGAAAAGTGATGGCGAACCTGAAGCCGCGAGACAAAGTCGCGGATTCCGTCGCTCGCGTCGTCCCAGTAGTCGCGGGGCGGATTGTCACGAGCCTCGTCGGCATCGTTTCTCTGCCGAAGCCGGCTCCGGAGCCAGCGGAGGTTCTTGATGGGGCGGAAGAAGGTCCAGAATGAGCCTCCCCGCGCCAGGGCGAGCGCCAGGTGGACCGAGACAAGGAGCCACGCCGCCACGGACAGGAACTGAAGGTTGCGATCGACGGCGCCACCCGGATCGATGATCTGCGCATCGGCCCGCGCGTGGGCGATGAGCCGCAGGGGGATGAGCCACAGATAGACTCCCAGCGCGATCGCCCCGAGCCGCGGGGCGACGTCGAGCAGCAGGAACCCGTTGCGGATCTTCCCGGTCCGGGCAACGCGTCCTTCGACTTCGAGCAGGTACCCCAGCGCGACGACGTTGACGATCGGGATCGCCGCAAGAATCGCGAGGAGCAGAACGAGGCTCCCGATCCCGAAGACCGCCCGGACCAGCCAGACGCTGCAGCGGATCGGATTCCGCCAGGGGAGGGGGAACGGCCCGAGCCGCCAGCCCCCCTGGTCAGACTCGTCCTGCGCGGGGAGAACGGCGGAGCCCGTCGGCCGTGGTGCGGACTGTGCCAGCTGCCCAAACGCAGGCCCTTCCTCGATGACGACGATCGCGGGCTCGCCGGAGTCGTCAGCCATGGCCGCCTCGGTCACGTCGGAATCGCTTCGATCAGAAAGAAGACGGCTCAACGACGCGGCACTCGCCAATCCCCGGCTGACTTCCTGCAGCCTGCACTGTCAGCATACCCGACCGTCGGCCGGTCGGTTTCGCCGGATGCGGCCTCGGATCCCAACGTCGATCGACGACGGTCAGGCGCGGTTAGGCGATGACGGTCAGGCGGGTTGGGACCGGCGGGCTGACGCCTCGTCGATCGAGGAGCGAGGTGGTCTTCGCCGACTCAGGCGAACAGCTCCGAGCGAACCGTTCCCCCCGGGGCGACCGGGACCGGGCGGTTCTGGGCATCGACAATCCGGGTGTCGGGATCGATCCCGAGGGCATGGTAGATTGTCGCCGCCATGTCTTCGGGGCTGACGGTCGGCGTGAGGGCGTAGGCCCCGCCGGCGTCGGACTCTCCGTAGACGAAGCCCCGCTTCATTCCGCCCCCCGCGCGGACGGCCGGGAAGAGGGTCGACCAGTGATCGCGCCCCCAGTTGGCGTTGGCGCGTGGGGTGCGGCCCATCTCCCCCATGGCAACGATGAGCGTCTCGTCGAGTAGGCCCCGTTCTTCGAGGTCGAGGATCAGCGTCGAGAGGGCGGAGTCGAAGCTCGGCAGCAGGTGCGTCTTGACGTCGGTGCTGTTGAGGTGTGAATCCCAGCCGTAGCCGTCCGCGGAGTCGAAGTGGACTGTGACGAACCGCGATCCCGCCTCGATCAAGCGCCGGGCGAGAAGTGTCGACTGCCCGAACAGGTGGCGGCCGTAGCGGTCGCGGAGAGAGTCCGGCTCGCGGCGGATGTCGAGCGCCTCCCGCGTGCGGGGGGAGGTCACGAGCGACATCGCCCGGTCCTGGAAGCGGTCGTACGTCTGCAGGGTCCGGCTCCCCTCGAGAGTCCGGCGGGCCGTGTCGAACTGGTCGAGCAGGGCGGCACGGCTCTCGAGCCGGGAGAGCGTGATCTCCTTGGCCGCGGAGAGTCCCTGGACCTGGTAATCCAGTTCCTCCTCGGTGCAGGTGCGGAAGTACGGGTTGTCCTTCGGGCCCCTCTTGTCGATGCGGGTCGTCAGCGGGTCGTGCCGTCGGCCGAGCCAGCCTGCATACTCGCCGGGACGGACGAGCTGGACGGAGTAATCCTGCATCCGGCCGAGAAAATTTGGCGCGACGACGTATCGGGGCAGGGGCGGCATCGCCTCGGGGTCGCGCTGCTGATCGAGATGATCGACCACCGAGCCGATCGAGGGCCAGTCCCTGGGGGTCGCGTTGAACCCTGCGCCGATCGGGATGTGCCACCGCTGGCCGGTCTGGATGTAGTGCCCGCCGCCGCTGTGGTCGTTGAAGCTGTGCGACATCGTCCGGACGATGCACAGCCGGTCGGAGATGTCGGCGATCCCGGGGAGGTGCTCGCAGATTCGGAGCTCGGGAGTCCGGCTCGAGATCGGTTGGAAGGGGCCGCGGATCTTCTCGGTCGCGGCCGGTTTCATGTCGAATGTCTCGAGCTGGCTCGGACCTCCGAACAGGTAGAGAAAAATGACCGACTTCGCGCTTGACGCGATGACCTGGGGGACCTCCTCGGCCCGTAGCGTCTTTCCGAGGCCCACGCCGAGAAGGCCCGATCCGGCGGCGTGAAGAAGCGTTCGCCGCCCGATGCTGTCACGCAGGAGTCGAAGCATGCCGCTTCTCCCGATCGAATACCGTTGGCCGACGACGCATCGACGCCCTTTTATACCGCGTCTTTCATCGGCTGAGAACGGTGCATGCGGGACACTTTTCCGTCTCGGCGTCCATCGACGTGCCCCCTCTCGATTCCGGTGACGCACTGAAAGAATCTTCGTTCGCCGCGCATCGAACTGACAGCCGGACCCCTTCCGCGCGACCATGCCGGGAGAGGAATTCTGTGCGAAATTTCACGTCGCGTTAAGGTGGGACTTTCCGATCAGGAAGTTACACTGAAGACAACAGCCGCGGGTGGCGCTTCTCAAGTGGCTGAATGAGGTACGCATGAAGTCGATTCGTCTGACTTGTCTGCTGGCTCTCGTCTTCGCCATCGGTACCGGCGAGTTCTTCTCGGCCGACCTTCTTGCCCAATCGCGGCGTCCTCCGACCCGCAGCAAACCCAAACCCAAGCCGAAGTCCGCCCTGCCGACGGAAGCGGAGCGTTCACAGGTCGACATCGCACCGGTCGATCCGGCCCTTCGCGATCAGGCGATCCGTTCCGCGGCGAAGATCGACGAGATCGTCGAAGCCGCTCTCAAGAAGGCCAAGATCTCCCCGAACGAGGAGACGACCGACGAGCAGTTCGTCCGCCGCGCTTACCTCGACATCGTCGGGACGATTCCGACCTCAAAACAGGCGGAGTCCTTCATCCGCTCGACGAATCCGAACAAGCGGGTCAACCTCGTCGACCAGCTGCTGAACCGTCCCGGATACGCCAGCCAGATGTACAACTGGATGGCGGACATGCTCCGGCTCGTCGACCGCGTCGACGGTTTTACGTACATCCGCCCCTACTCCGACTGGGTCAAAGAGTCGATCCGGCAGAATGCTCCGTGGAACGAGATGGTCCACGACATGCTGACCGCCGAGGGGCAGGTCTGGGACAACCCGGCTGCGGGGTTCTATGTCCGCGACCAGGGGATGCCGCTCGACAATCTGAATAACTCGATTCGGATGTTCCTCGGAACCCGCATCGGCTGTGCCCAGTGCCACGACCATCCGTTCGACCGCTGGACGCAGAAGGAGTTTTACCAGCTTGCGGCGTTCGTCGGGGGGATCGACTACGGCATCCGCGGCCCGCAGATGAACAAGGTGAGCGCCAAGGAAGTCGACACGGCCGCCAGCTCCCCCGAGTCGGTCGAGGCACGGCTCGGGCGGTTTATCGTGATCGCCAACCGAAAAGGTGTGAGCGAGAACGCCAAGAAACAGCTCAAGTTCCCGGCCGACTATCAGTACAGCGACGCCAAGCCGGGCCAGGTTGCGACTCCAGCCGTCCTGTGGGGGAAGACAACCGCGACGGTCGCCCCGGAGAACCGCCGCACCGTCTACGCCGACTGGGTGACGTCGGACGACAATCCCCGCTTCTCGCTCACGATGGCCAACCGCCTCTGGCACAAGGCGATGGGGATGGGGGTCATCGAACCGCTCGACGACATGAAGGACGACACCACTCCTTCGAATCCGGAGCTGATGAACTACCTCGCGAGCGAGCTGAAGCGGCTGAAGTACAACCTCAAGGAATTCCAGCGGATCGTCTACTACTCGAAGACCTACCAGCGGCAGGTGACGTACGACGACATCGACCCGACGAAGCCGTACCTGTTCCCCGGCCCGGTCCTTCGCCGGATGACCGCCGAGCAGGTCTGGGACTCGCTCCTGACCCTCTCGCTGACGAATCCCGAGAACATCCTCCGGCCGAATGACACCGAATACGTCAGCACGTTCGACATCGACGAGAAGACGACGGTGACCGAGGTCCTCGAGCGGGCGAAGAAGCTGGAAGAGCTCCGCAAGGCCGAGGCGGAGGACCGTCGGAAGCGGCTCTACAAGGGTGTGGAGCTCGTTCGGGCTTCGGAGCTTCCGCAGCCGCTTCCCGAAGGGCACCTGCTCCGGCAGTTCGGCCAGAGCGACCGTGGGGCGGTCAACGAGAGTCACACGGAAGGGACGGTCCCGCAGCTTCTGACGATGTTCAACGGCTCGGCGACCCACATGATGCTCGAGAAGGGATCCGTGATCTTCAACGAGGTCATGGCGGAAAAGACGACCGACGCCGGAATCGACCGGGTCTTCCTCTGTCTCCTCTCGCGTCGTCCGACGCGAACCGAGAAGCTCGCCGCCCAGGCGGAGATCAAGAAGGATGGCGCCGCCGGCTTCGGCAACGTCATCTGGGCGCTCCTCAATACGAGAGAGTTCCTCTTCGTCCCCTAGTATCGCGGTACTCCATGCCGTGAACGGACTCTGCAGACCGGAACTCACTGTTCGGAAGACTCGCCTCGCAAAGTCGACACCGTCAAAAGTCCGCGGCCATTCAGGCCGCCCCTCGACCACACGGATTTCCCATGTCTTCACCGCTGAACCGTCTCGACGACCTCTCCCGCCGCGAGCTGATGCGGACGCTCGCCAAGAGCTGCCTGGGCGTCAGCCTGATGCCGCTGGCTTTCGAGCAGTCGCTCCTCGCCGCGGACGCCAAGGCCAAGCCCGTCCAGAAGACGTCGAGCGGCAAGACCGCCAAGCACATCATCTACCTGTACATGCAGGGGGCGATGTCGCAGCTCGACACGTTCGATCCGAAGCCGAAGACCGACGTGCAGGGTGAGACGAAGCCGGTCGCGACATCGCTCGCCGGAGTTCAGTTCAGCGAATACCTGCCGAACCTCGCGAAGCACGCGAACAAGCTGGCGGTCATCCGCTCGATGACGACGACGACCGCCGACCACACCCAGGCCCGCTATCTCACGAGCACCAGCTTCAAGCCGATTGCCTCGATCAAGCATCCGGGATTCGGCTCGTGGATTCACAAGGAACTCGGCGGACTCCACAAGGAACTGCCGGTCGCGGTCCAGGTCGGCGGCGGAATCGGCCCGGGTTATCTGGGGGCGAAGTACGCTCCGGTCCCGGTCGGCGACCCGAACCTCGGCCTCCAGAATATTGCCCAGCCGAAGTACATGACGAACGACACCTTCGACAAGCGGATGGAGCTGTCGGGGGTCTTCGACCAGAACTTCCGCAAGAAGGCCGAAAAGAACGCCAAGGTCACCGGATACGACGACCTCTACCGCGACGCGATCAGCCTGCTGCGGTCGCAGGATCTCAAGGCATTCGACCTGATGCAGGAAAAGGAAGAGCAACGGACGGCGTACGGCAACACCCGGTTCGGCAAGGGGTGCCTGCTGGCCCGCCGGCTCGTGCAGCATGGCGTGCGGTACGTCGAGGTCTCGTTCGGCTCGTGGGACCACCACTACGAGCTGTGGGACAAGATACCGAACATGGCCGGTGAGATGGACCGCGTCGCCGCGACGCTCCTGACCGACCTGGAAGCCCAGGGACTGCTGAAGGACACGATTGTCGTCATCGGGACCGAGTTCGGCCGCAAGCCGGAGATCAACTCGAACACCGGCCGCGACCACCATCCGGCAGTCTACTCGATGGCCCTCGCCGGCGGTCCCGTCAAGGTGGGGCAGGTGTACGGTAAGAGCGACGACAAGGCGTTCCGGGTCGATGCGGATGGCGTCTCCCCCGAGGACATGAACGCCACGCTGGCCGCGGCTCTCGGCATGGATCCCGACAAGGAAATCCACTCGCCGGACGGCCGGCCGTTCACGCTCGGCAACCACGGCAAGGTGCTGACGAAGTTGGTGTGACCGGGAAGGCCGGGGCGCCCGCCTGGCGGCATCCCTGCTCGTGATTGTCTGGCATCGGCGAGAATTCGTGTTCCTCCTCAGTTTCAGGACACGAATTCTCGCCGATCGTTTTTCATGGGTTCCAGCGGGTCGACTCTGTGGGCGGGGAGAAAGCCCTGCTCCACCATGCCGCGAGAGAATGTCTTGAGCGGGCGAATGTCGTCCGGTCCCCCGCCGCTCGACATCAGGCGTCCACTCTGACAAGCTCTCCCGTCTGCTACCGCAACGCCCCTCTCCTTTCCTGTGCCAATCCGCCGTGCCCAGCCTGTCGATCATCGTTCCGGTCTACAACGAAGCGGAAAGCCTGCGGGAGCTGGCGCGGCAGGTCTCTGAGGTCTGTCGGCGCGAAGGGGTCGATGCCGAGCTGATCTTTGTCGACGACGGATCGAGCGACGGCTCCTGGGCCATCATCAGGGAACTCTCCGCGGGGAGCGGAGATGCGGAAGGGCTCCCGGTCCGGGGGCTTCGGTTTCGACGCAACTTCGGCAAGGCCGCCGCGCTCAAGGCGGGTTTCGAAGCGGCCCGCGGCGAACTGTTCCTGATGATGGATGCCGACCTGCAGGACGATCCGGCGGAGATCCCGCGGCTCCTCGCGAAGCTCGGCGAAGGGCACGACGTCGTCAACGGCTGGAAGCAGCGGCGGCTCGACCCCTGGCACAAGGTCTATCCCAGCAAGGTCTTCAACTGGCTCGTCAGCCGGGGAACGGGGCTGTTCCTTCACGACCACAACTGCGGTTTGAAGCTGTTCCGGGCCGAGGTCACCCGCGAGCTGCCGCTCTACGGCGAACTCCACCGGTTCATTGCCTCCCTGGCCTATTCCCAGGGGTTCCGGGTGGCTGAGCTTCCCGTGAATCACCGGCCGCGGGCCCACGGGCACTCGAAGTACGGGTTCCGGCGGTTCCAGCGGGGGCTGCTCGACCTCCTGACCGTGATGTTCCTCACCAGTTTCGGCGAGCGCCCGCAGCACCTCCTCGGGGCCATCGGGCTGTTTTCCTTCGCTCTCGGCGGACTGGGACTCGGCTATCTCGCCCTGGTCTGGGTTTTCATCCACCTCTTCGGCTGGCTTCCCGATACGCCGATCGGTTCCCGCCCGTTGATGTTCTACTCGGGAATCCTGCTTCTGCTCGGAACGCAGGTCATGTCCGTCGGACTGCTCGCGGAGCTATTCGTGGCCTACCGGAACAATCCGCGTGACAGCGTCCGCGTGATCGAACGGGTCGAGCGTCCGACGCGAGAGGATTCCGTCTAGAAGCTCACAGCTTTCAGCCCACGGCCCACAGCCCACAGCCTCCTCACGAATCTCCGAGCCCTTCGAACAGCCGACTCCCGACTCGCACCATCGTCGCCCCCTCCTCGATCGCTACGGCGAAGTCGCCGCTCATCCCCATCGAGAGCTCAGGAAGGGCCGCCGGGGCGCCCGCCGCCTGGCGCAGTTCGTCTCTCAGCTCCCGCAGGCCCCGGAAGGTCGGCCGGGCGGCTTCCGGATCCTCTGACAGGGGGGCCATCGTCATCAGGCCCGCCACGATGACGTTCGGAACGGCCCGGATGTCCCCCCACTCCGCGCGGAGCGAGGCGGGTGAGAATCCGTCCTTCGACTCTTCCCCGGAGACGTTGACCTCGAGAAGCACCCGCGGAACGAGCGACAGTTCCCCGGCGATCTCGCCGACCCGGGCAAGCAGCTTCAGGGAGTCGATCGAATGGATGCACGCGGCGTGCGGTAGAACCGCCCGAACCTTGTTTCGCTGAAGGTGCCCGATCAGATGCCAGGTCGCCCCGGAGAGCTCCCCGGCCCGCTCGATGAGCTGCTGCGGACGATTTTCGCCGAGGACCGTCTGCCCCTGGGCGAGTAGCTCACGCACCCACGCCATCCGGGCGTACTTCGTCACCGCGACAAGCTGAACCGAGCCGGCCGACCGTCCCGACCGACCGCAGGCGGCGGCGATTTCCGCCAGGACGGCCTCCCGGTTGGAACGGAGTCGATCGGACATGGTGACGCCGACGTGGCCGGAGAATCTGTCTGAACAGGGGAGCGGGAAGCCGTCAGCTTTCAGCGGCCGATTCTCTTCTGACAGCTGAACGCTCCGAGCTCCGAATCCAGGAATTCGGGCGCCTCATAATGAACAAGGGCACGTCCTGCGACGTGCCCTCGACGGCTTTCGATTGGAGCGAGGCTCACTCGTCCGAGACGAACGGCAGCAGGGCGATGAACCGGGCCCGCATGATGGCGGTCCGGACGGCACGCTGGAAGATCGCGCAGGTGCCCGAGCGACGGCGGGGCATGATCCGCCCTTCGCGGTCGACGAGCGTCTTGAGGGTCTTCGTGTCCTTGTAGTCGACGTAGACCGGGCGGGGGATGTCACCGCCGCCGGTGAAACGGCACTTGACCTTCTTCTTCAGGCGTGCCCGCTTCTTCCGCATCTTCTTCGGGTCGCTGTTGCGTTGCGGAGGCATTCAATCAGTCCATTCAATCGCTGGAAAACGGGAAGCGGAGGATTATGAAAGGAGCGGGAGGGAAATGCAACTTCAACACCCCCGCCGCCTCAGAGAACGGCGAATTCGACCTCCCGTGAGGCAAAATGCTGGGTGCCGTGATCGAAATCGGGGCCGGCTCAAGGGGTGGAAGTGAGCACTCTGGCGGGAGAGACGGACGGGGCGCCGCGGTGTCGGCCCCGGTTTCCCGGTCTTTGCCCTCTCCCCTCTGACTCTCCCGCTCCCCCCGCTTCCCAATGTGGAGCAACCGCTGCAATCCCTGCAAGCGTTTCTGGCGCTTTGGACAGGCTTCCGTCGTGCGTCCTCCGCCCATGGGAACTATGGTGCTCTCATCGAATTGACCTTTTCAGGATGCCCGCTGACACGATGTCTCCTCAATCCGGCCCGAATCCGCACATGCCCCAGGACTCCATCTGGAGCCGTACCAGCCAGACCAAGATCGTCGCGACAGTCGGCCCGGCGTCCGGCACGGTGGAGAAACTGGTCGATCTGATCCGGGCGGGTGTCGACGTCTTTCGGATCAATACCGCCCACGGCGATCGGGCAGGGCACGAAAACTACCTGCGGCTGGTCCGCGAAGCCGAAACCATCGCCGGACAGCCGGTCGCCGTACTGGTCGACCTCGGCGGTCCCAAGATGCGGCTCGGGGCTCTCCCCGGCGGCCAGATGACCTGCAGCAACGGCGAGACGGTCCGGTTCGTCCGGGGCGAAGTCGCCCAGGGGCCGCGTGAGCTCTGCTGCACCTATCCGACGCTCCTCGACGAGATCCGTCCCGACGACCGCATCATGCTCGCGGACGGCGTCGTTTCACTTCGCGTGCTGACGGTCACCCCCGACACCGCCGAGTGCCTCGTCGTGCAGGGGGGGACGGTCCGCGACAAGCAGGGGATCAACCTGCCGGGCGTAAAGCTCACCGCTCCCTCGCTGAGTGACCGTGACCGGTCGACCGCCCAGTGGGCCACGGGACCAGCGGCGGAGATCGGCGGAGGGATCGACTTCCTGAGCCTCAGCTTCGTCCGCCGGGTGGAGGATGTCCTCGAGCTCCGGAGACTCGTCGAGGAGACCGCATCCGAAGTCCAGATCGTCGCCAAGATCGAGAAGCCCGAGGCACTGTCGAACATCGAGGGGATCATCGCGGTCGCCGATGCGATCATGGTCGCCCGCGGGGACCTCGGGGTGGAGGTCGACATCGCCGAGATGGCGGTGACACAGAAGCGGATCGTCGGCCTCTGCCGGACGCTGCAGAAGCCGGTCATCATCGCGACGCAGATGCTCGACAGCATGCACCACTCGCGCCTGCCGACCCGGGCCGAGGCGACCGACGTGGCGAACGCGATCCTGGACGGGGCGGACGCCTGCATGCTCTCCGGCGAGACGGCAGTGGGGGACTACCCGGTCGAGGCGGTGCAGATGATGCACCGGATCGCGCTCGCGACGGAACCGCTCTCGCGGGAGTTCGAGCGGGCTCCCAAATCGCTGACGCGGATCGCCGGGATCACGCGTGTCACGGCCTCGACCGCCCAGGCGACTGTCCGGCTGGCGGAGGAGCTCGACGCCAAGCTGATCGTCGTCGCGACCGCCAGCGGCCGCGCGGCTCTCGCGGTGTCCCAGAACCGAAGCCGCATCCCGACGATCGGCGTCAGTCCGTCGAACACGATCCTGAGGCGTCTGGCGCTCTACCGCGGAGTGATCCCGGTTCCGAACGCGCCTACGGCCGACATGCTGACCCTGCGGGATTTCGTGGTGAAGGAAGCGTCCGCGGCGGGCTTGCTCAAGCGGAACGACCGGATCGTGCTCCTCTCCTGGACGGGCAAAGGAAGCAGCCGCCACAACCAGATCAGCGTCCACGAAGTGGAGTAGCCCCGGCCCCGGGGTGGCGGATGGGCACGGCCCCTGCCCGTCGTGGCGGCCAAGCGAGCGGCGTAGTAGAGTCAGTCCTCCTCTGATTGGAATGCTGATCTCTCGCCGGGGACGGGCATGAAATTCGTACAGATCGACGTGGTCCGGGAGTGGTACGGAGAGCGGTCCTCCCTCGGCGATCTGACGAGGTCGATCGGCCAGCGGCGGCCCGACAGCGAGTTTCTCTCACAGACGTTCGATCTCCCTCCCCACCTGCAGTTTGCGATCGAGCAGCTCGCCGATGGATCACCCGGGGGGAGCGTCCCTCCGGATGCGCTCGACTCGATCCCGTTCTACAGCCTCTGCCGGGGCCTGTTCCTGCCACTGGCGCATCTGTCGTCGGAGCGGGCGGCGCAGCTCTTCGGGATCCGTGTTCCGGAACCGACCGACCTGGCCGGGAAGGAGAAGCTGCTCGGACGATTCCTCGACACCGAGGTCGGGCTCACGATCGAGGAGAAGCTCGGGTGCGTTCTCGGCGATCCGTTTCTCGGGCGACGCAGCAGCCTGCGGCGCGACAGCCTGATGAATCTCCTCGCGTCGGTCCGGATGGCGACGCGGACCGAGATGCTCGACCGGCTCACGCGCGTGGGGGATGTCGCAGCCCTGTTCGCGGAATCCCGCCCGCTGGTCCGCGGCACGCCGCCGATGACCGCCGCCGAAGTCCTGCGCACGCTGCGGTTTCTTCCCGAGCAGCGCACGACCCGCAAGTTCGAGCTGCTTCGATCGTTGCTCATGCGATGCGGGAAGCTGGAAGCCTACGTCCTGGCGAAGCTGCTCCTGAGGAAGGCGGGTTTCGGCTTCGAATACCGCGGCCCGCTGATCGCCCGCAAACTTGCGGAGCGGTTTGGCGCAAAGGAGGAACAGGTCTCGCATGCGATTGCCCTGACGGACGTGTTCCGCGTGTCGGAGGTGCTGCAGCGCGAGGGGGCGGCGGGCCTCAGGAAGATCCAGCTTCAGCCGCTCGTTCCGGTCCAGCCGACCCTCGCTGGCGGGACGACCGACGACATCACGAAATTCCCCGTCTGGGTGGAGCGCAAGTACGACGGCATCCGGCTGATGCTCCACAAGTCGACCGACGCCCGCGGTTCGGTCCTGTGCGGGGCCTACACGCGGAACCGAGGCGACTGGCTCGAACTCGTGCCGGGGCTCGACCGGACGATCCGGCAGGTCCCCGCTCCGAACTGCATTCTCGACGGGGAGCTGTTCGGAACGGTCCTCGACCTCAACGGTGCCCGCCCGGCGACGGTCTATGAGGTCTACGCCGCCCTGCAGGGGCAGCCCACGACCCCTGTCAGCATGAAGTACGCGGCGTTCGACCTCATTTACCTCGGCGGGCGGGATCTGACGTCGCTTCCGCTCTCCGAGCGTCGGCAGTACCTCACCACGCTCTTCGCTCCGCTATCGGCGATGCCGACGAGCGTTCCGCTCTCGGTCAGCGAAGGGCAGCTCGCGACGAACCGGGACGACCTCAACCGCCTGTTCCACCACTTTCGCGCCCAGGGATACGAGGGGATCATCACGAAGGATCTCGCTTCGCAGTATCACCTGGCGACCCGCGATCCCGAGTGGCGCAAGCGGAAGCCGGAGATCACTCTCGACCTCGTGGTCGTCGGGGCGACGATGGGAGTGACGACGAAAGAGACTGCCGGGATGTTCGGCTCGTACGTCATTGCCGCCCGCCTGCCGAGCGGGGGATTCCAGATCGTCGGAGATGTCGCGGGGGTGGACCGGTTCCGGGACGCGGAGATCCAGCGGGAGATCCTTCGCGAGGGACTCATGACCGGCGTCCGGATCGAGCGTCCGAGCGCCAGCGGCGTCCGGCCGGGGATCGGCC
>JAEYWB010000096.1 GCA_023429275.1 Planctomycetota bacterium | reverse complement strand
GACTGCGGGCGATCGTCGCGGCCGGTGGGGATGGGACCCTCCTCGATCTCCTGAACCGCCATCCCGACATCCCGATCGTCCCTTTTCCGCTCGGCACGGAAAACCTCGTCGCGAGGCACCTGGGCCTTGAGCGGAGCGGCCGGGCGATCGCCGAACTGATCGCCGCCGGCGAGACTCGCACATTCGACGCGGGGCGGCTCAACGGCCGTCGGTTCCTCATCATGGCGAGCATCGGGTTCGATGCCGCCGTCCTGCATCGGACGCACGCCGGACGCCGCGGGCATATCTCCCACTGGTCGTATGCGCTTCCGATCGTCAACGAGCTCTGGCAGTTCGCCCCGCCGCGACTGCGCGTCACCGTCGATGACCAGCCGGCCGTCGAGGGGAATCTCGTCGTCGTCGGCAACCTGCCTCGATACGCCCTGAATCTTCCTCTCGTCCCGACGGCCGACGGCCACGACGGGCTGCTCGATGTTCGCGTCATCCCGGCGGGGGGCTCGATCGAGCTCTTCCGCCGGCTGGCGGGTGTCCTTCTCGAGGGGATCGGGGCCGGAGAGGGCTGGTGCGGCGGTCACCGGCTGCGGGGAAAGCGGATCCGCGTCGAGTCGGACCGCCCCGTGCCGGTGCAGGCGGACGGCGATCCGGCCGGAACGACTCCTGTCGAGATCGTTGTCGAGCCGGCCGCGGTCCGGCTTCTCGTCCGCGCGAACGAAGCGGCTCACCGGTGATGACCGCGGGTGGCGGAATCGCCGTAAAGGGACGGCTCCCGGAAACGATACTTCCGCTGACTCGCTTCCCCCGCGTCGTTCCTCCCCTCTAACCTCTCGTCTCTCCCCTCTCACCTCCTGTGAGCCACGCGCGGAACCGAGCATGCGGGTTGGACTGTTCATCCCCTGTTACATCGACCAGGTCTATCCCGACGTCGGGATGGCGACGCTGGAGATCCTCGAGCGGCTCGGCTGCGAGGTCGAGTTCCCCGAGGAACAGACCTGCTGCGGCCAGCCGATGGCCAATACCGGCTGCTGGGCTGAAGCGCGGCCCCAGGCGGAGAGGTTCATCGATCTCTTCCGGCCGTACGATGCAGTCGTCTCCCCGTCGGGAAGCTGCGTCGCGATGGTGACGCACCACTACCACGACTTCTTCGGGCACGACAACACCGCCTACGAAGAGGTCCGCAAGAAGACCTACGAGCTCTGCGAGTTCCTCACGGACGTCATGAAGGTCGACCGGTGGGAAGGCTCGTTCCCGCACAAGGTCGGTCTCCACAACAGCTGTCATGGTCTGCGCGAGCTCCGACTGGGGCGGGCGTCGGAGCGGATGGAGCCGGACTTCAGCAAGGCGCGGCAGCTGCTTCAGCTGATCGATGGTCTCGAGATCGTTCCGCTCGAGCGGCCGGATGAATGCTGTGGGTTCGGCGGGACGTTCGCAGTGTCGGAAGAGGCGGTCTCCTGCATGATGGGGAACGACCGGATCCATGACCATGAGCGCGGCGGAGCCGAAGTGATCACGGCCGGAGACATGTCGTGCCTGATGCATCTCGAAGGGCTCATCCGCCGCCAGAAGAAGCCGCTGCGTGTGATGCACATCGCCGAGATCCTCGCAGGGCGGGAGTATCGGCCGGTTGCTCAATGAAACCTTCGTGCGGGCCAATCGAAAAACGATCGTCAGTCCACATTTCCTCTTGAGGAATAGACAACTAGTCTATATGATCCTGGACACGACCCATCGGGGTTCGCTGGTCCCGGAGATGGGGACGGCGAGTCCAGAGAGTGAGAATCCCAACATGACATCCTGGAGGGAAACCGGTCCTCAGGAGGCGGGGTAAGCAACGGATTGAGTGGAAAGCGGAAGGGCCGGTGGGGGCTGATGATCATCCGTCCCCTTCGGCCAGTCCGCCGGGCAGTGAGATGAGAAATTCCCTGAGTTTCTCATCGACCGTACGAAGGAAGTTCATAGAGTTCTGTTCTCCTGCCGCCGAGCGGCGGGTGAGCCGAATCGAGACTTTCGACGACGGTTCGTCTGCCAGCCCACCACGAGTTCCCGCCTTCCTTCCCACCGAGTTGCCGCGCGAGTGACTGTCCCATCGGGACGTTCAAGCCGGCCAGTGCCCGTGAGCCTCGCTCCCCGCGACGGTCCGGGCCGTTCAGGATGAGTCATGATTGTCCCCGTCCGTGAAGTCGGCGTTGTCGCCGCACTGTCGCTGCTTTCGTTTTTATCGGCTGACGGCCTGGCGAAAGTGGCGGACCGATTCGATCGCAAGTCAGGGCGAACGGCCTACGAAGTCGCAATGCTGGACTCCCAGACCCCGCAGGCGCCCCGCAGTCCGCAGGAGCTGATTGAATACTGGGATGAGTTCACTCGTTGCCCATTAGTGCCAGCCTACCGGATCGTTGCGGGAAACCAGTTCCCGCATCCGGATGAAGCGCTTTAGAACCGGCCTGTGACCAGGCGGACAGCCTCACGGCCGGGACACTTCCGTAATCAGTCGCGGTCGTGATGAGGCCAGAAGCCAGATTGTCCTAAGGCAGCGGACGAACTGGCCGTTACATCTGTACAACCGGGCGAAGAGCCTGGAGAATCCGTTTCAGTCAGATCGTCGGGAACCGTGATCGACGGGGTCGCGGTTTCCATGTCTTGAGCCAGCGCCGGCCTGGCCGGTTGCCGGGCTTCCCGTCGCGACAGCCATCGTTCTACCATTTCGCGAGTGCTTTCCGCGGGCGTCAAGAAGCCGTCTGGCCGTTGACGGTCGCGGTATGCACACAAGCTGGCGGGGCCCCCGCTGTTGCCGTCGGAGCATTCGCTCCGTTTCGGATGATCTTCGCTTCGGACGCTTTCAGGAGGCTGGTATGCCCATTCCCCTGCGCGAACTTGCCGTTGTCGCCCTTCTCGTCCTTGCCGCATCCGGACTGGGGATCACCTGCTGGCACGCCGAACTTCGCTGGGAGGCTGCCATGTTCGGGCAGGCCCGCGCCGCCGAGCTCGAGCGTCTGAGGGGTATGCCTGCTGAACGTTCTGCGTGCACAGAAAAATCGATGCTCATCGGGTGGGACATCCAGCTGCGGATGTGGGCAGAATCTCAGCCGCGCAAGCCGGGCTTTCCGGGAGAGCCGGTCGCCTGCATCGGGCCGTCGCTGTGACGACGGGTTGGCGCCGCAGTGCGCGGAGGCGACTGGATCGAGCGGGGTCAGCGGGATGCCGCGAGCACCTCGAGCATGCCGATCGCGAAGTCGGGGAGATCGTCGGGCTTGCGGCTCGAGACGAAATGCCGGTCGACGACGACGGACCGGTCTTCCCAGATCGCTCCGGCGTTCTCGAGGTCGTCTTTGATCCCGAGTGATCCGGTGACGCGCACGCCGCGGTAGACCTTGGCCGAGATCGGAATCCAGCCGCCGTGGCAGATGGCGGCGATCATCTTCTTCTGCTGGTTGAACTCCCGGACCAGGTCGAGCACCTTCGCGTCGCGCCGCAGTTTGTCGGGCATGAAGCCGCCGGGACAGACGAGCCCCTGGAAGCGGGAGGCCTCCATTTGGGCAATGGCGGCGTCCGAAACGCACGGATACCCGTTCTTGCCGGTGTACTTCTTATTCGCTTCCGGTCCGGCGAGCGTGACCTTCGCCCCCGCCTCCTCGAGCCGCAGCTTCGGATACCAGAGCTCGAGATCCTCGTAGTCGTCTCCGACGAGGCACAGGATCGAGAGACCATCGAGAGGACGCGCTGCCATGATTCGCCTTTCTGTCCGTTGATGAAGCGTTGAGTGTCGAGTGTTTCGAGTTGAGCGAGGGCCGGGAGGATGCTCCGTCGTTCCACTCTGAACGCTCAATGCTCAACACTCAACTCCCATCACACCCGCTGTGTCCTTGAATCGCGGAATGCCATCTCCCAACCTACGGGGCGCATCCTCCCCGAGAAGAATCC
>JAEYWB010000086.1 GCA_023429275.1 Planctomycetota bacterium | reverse complement strand
GATCGGGTTGGGGAGACGGAGGCGGTTCAGGACGACCGACAGATCGGGCATGGTGCGGCTGGAAACCTTGGTAGCCAGTTCGCTCCGCGAGTTGAGCGGAGGGACATTCGACCGCCATCAAGAGACGGAAGTCGAGGGAATCCCGCCAAGTATCGAAAGTTCACTCGACGCTGTCAGCCGTCCGGCAGGAATTCCACGGCGGAATGCCTGATCCGTCTGTTGTCGGAACTCGTTCTCTATCGAGGCTCGGCGAAGCCGCATCCGCCCGGGGCCGATGTTTCCGCGACCGCTTCCCATTTCGGGCTCTTGTGCGATGCTCTTCCGTAATCCCCTCCGCCGCCGCCTCGCGGATATAATGCCCGAGTCCGGACGGTCCGGCAGTCCCCCTTCTCCTGCATCCGACAGTCACAGCACACCGCGGCAGCGATTCATGGGAACACCGACGACGCTCTGGGGCCGTGTGTGGCGGCAATTTGCCGCTCCGAAGGTCAGCGACGAGCAACTTGACGAAGCGCTCCAGGAGATCCGCGGTCAGCTCCCCGTCCCCGTCTTCTGGCTGATCGGAAAGACGCAGTCCGGCAAGACCTCGCTGATTCGTGCCCTCACGGAGAACACGCGGGCCGAGATCGGAAACGGACTCCGCCCCTGCACCCGGACCGCGAGCGAGTATCCGTTTCCCAGCGAAGAAGACTGCCTGTTGCGGTTCCTGGACACCCGGGGCCTCGGGGAAGTCCAGTACGACCCCTCGGAGGACATTGCCCTTTTCCAGAACCAGGCGCACCTGCTGATCGTGGTCATGAAGGCGATGGACCACGCCCAGCAGTCGGTGATGGACGCCCTCGTGCGGATCCACCGCGCCCGGCCGGCCTGGCCGATCATCGTGGTGCAGTCAACGCTTCATGAGGGCTACCCGAGTTATCAGACGCCGCACCTCGTTCCGTACCCGTACGGCCAGGATCCGCTCCCCGGTCAAGTTCCCGAAGGACTCTCGCGATCGCTCCTGACACAACGGCAGATGTTCGCCCGTGCCGGGATCGAAGCCCGGTTCGTCCCGGTCGATTTCACCCTCCCCGAGGACGGTTTCGATCCGGTGAACTACGGGCTCGAGGAGCTCTGGGACGCCATTGAGGAGGCGATCCCGCTCGGACTGCGGGGAATGCTCGAGCAGTACGAGCAGGTCCGAAAGCGGCTGCGGGACATTCACTTTCGCACCGCCCACCCGCATGTCCTTTCCTACGCGGTCGCGGCGGGGGCGGCGGCGACGGTTCCCGTACCGATCGTCGACATGCCGCTGGTCGTGGCGATCCAGGCGAAGATGTTTCATACGATCGCGTCGATCTACCACCAGGACTTCGATCGGCAGCAGATCGGCGAAGTCCTCGGAGGGTTGGGGATCGGCTTCCTCGGCCGACTCGGAGGACGTGAACTGCTGAAGATCATCCCGGGTTTCGGATCGGCCGTATCGGCTCTGTATGCCGCAGCGAGCACTTACGCTCTCGGGGTGACGCTCTGCGTCTACCTCAGCAGGAAACGGGACGGCGACCTGCCGGACAAGGCGGAATTCCGTCGGATCTACGACGCTCATTTTCAGGAGGGACGTGATCGGCTCGCGGCCTATCTGGACTCCCTCCGCAAAAGGCCGACCGGCACACCATGAAGCTCAAAACGCAGTGGCTGCTGCTCGCGTCGTTTTCGATCCTCCCTTACATCGTGCTGGTCATCGCCGGCGCGTGGTGGATGTTTTCGACCGGCTGGTGGCTCTGGTGGGTGATCGGGACCGCCCTGGTGACGCTCGCCGGCTGGCCGTTGTTCAACCTCCTCAAGCGGCGGACGCCAATGCCCGCCCCGCGGGGGACCGGTCCTTCGCCCGAGTGGTCTCCGGCGGGCCGCGCAGCCTGGGAAAAGGTCGAGGGAATCGCGAGGCGGACCGAGGACGAGGATATTCCGCTCGACGATCCCCAGGCGGTGCTGGCCGTCGCGCGGGAAATCGTCGACACCGTCGCCCGTTCGTTCCACGCCCGCTCGAGCGAGCCGATTCTGGAAGTCCCGGTTCCGCACCTGCTGCAGATTGTAGAGCTCGTCGCGCGCGACCTTCGTGAGACGTTCTCGGCGAACATCCCGGGTTCGCACATTCTCACGATCCATGATCTCCAGCGGCTGCAGCGTCTCGTCCGCGTTGCCCCGACGCTCTACCGGCTCTACCGGGTTCTGACGCTGGTCGTCAACCCGGCGACGGCCCTGGCCCGCGAACTGAGCGGCATGGCCCAGGAGCGAATGCTCAACGCTTCGGCCGAAGAGACAAAACGGTGGATGGTGCAGTACGCGGTCCGGAAGATCGGCTACTACTCGATCGAGCTCTACAGCGGGAATCTGCTGCTGAGAGGAGTCGAGTTCGATCCCTACGTCACATCCGGCTCGCAGAAGGCGATCGTCCGTGAACAGAAGCGGACCGAGGCGCTCGAAAGCGAGCCGCTGAGGATCCTTGTCATCGGCCAGGTCAAGGCGGGGAAGTCGAGCCTGATCAACGCCCTGTTCGGCGAGACGCGGGCCGCGGTCGATGTCGTTCCGAGAACCCGCGGCGTCGAGCCGTACCTTCTCGAACGGGACGGTATCCATCGGGCGATCATCTTCGACACCGCCGGCTACGAAGACGCCAGCCGGACCGCCGCGGCGCTGGACGACGCCCGCGAGGAGATCGAGCGGTGCGACCTGATCCTGCTCGTCAGCTCCGCCCTGTCAGCGGCCCGCGACGCCGACCGACAGCTCCTCGACCAGGTCCGGAAGCTGTTCCGTGAGAACCCCGACCGGGAGTTCCCCCCGGTGGTCGTCGTCCTGACGCACATCGACCAGGTCCGGCCGTTCCGGGAGTGGAATCCCCCCTACGACCTCGCGAGGGCGGAGAGCCTCAAGGCGAAGAACATCCGCGAGGCGGTCGAAGCGACGGCCTCCGACCTGCAGGTGAATCTCGACAGGGTCATCCCCGTCTGCCTGCTTCCGGATCACCCCTACAACGTCGACGAAGGGCTGATTCCTGCGATCCTCACCTCGCTGAGCGATGCCAAGCGGGTCAAGTACCTGCGCTGTCTTCGCGAGTACCGTGACGAGCAGTACTGGACCCAGCTCCGGCAGCAGTCGGCGAACGCCGGTCGGATCGCTCTGAAGACCGGCTGGGAGCTCGTCAAAGGGGCCGTTCGTTCGCTCGTCGATCCGAACGACAAACGGTGACGCCGCCACCGCAAACCTGCCGCCTCACTCGTTCATGATGTCCTCGGCCAGCTGGTCCCACTGGACTTCGTTCATCGCTGCGAACAGCATGTCCTGGTAGATCCCCTTCACCTGCCCGGGGATGTTCAGGAGGATTTCGTCCCTGAGGCGTTTCCGCAGCAGGGCTTTCGCGGCGTTCTCGATGGCGTCCCGGCTCGCTCCGGCTTCGAGCGAGCGTTCGGCCTGGGTGCGGCAGTCTTCGGCCTGCTCGAGCCAGTGCTCATTGAGCTTGGAGTCACCTCGAATCCACTCGCCGACCATCTGCGTCGCGTAGCCCTTCTCCCCATCATCCGTGTAGGTATCGCGGCCGCGGCCCCGCGGGACGTTCTGGCCGTCGGGGACGCGTCCTTCCTCGACGGACTGAAAGAGGGCTCCCCCCTTGGCAGGGTTCTTCGACGATCCCATGGGAAAGTACCCCATCGGATCCATGAAGTAGTGGGCGACCGCCTCCTTGACCTTCTTGTCCTGGGAGACGATCCACATGACGAGGAAGAACGCCATCATCGCGGTGACGAAGTCCGCGTAGGCGACCTTCCATGCGCCCCCACCTTTGCCGGCCATTGCGACGAATTCCTTTTTGTTCGGGAAAGTCTCAAGTGGCAGTTATCAGGTATCAGATGGGCTCGCGACTGCCTGAGCTGATACTTGATACTTCCGAATTGGTACTTACCTGTCTCAATCCGCTCCGGCTTCCTTGAATGCCTGCTCAAGTTCCTCGAGGGTCGGCCGGACCTCGGTGCCGACTCCCCGGCGGGCCTGCATGATCATGTCCCGCGGGGTCGCCCCTTCGTTCAGTGCGACGACCGCGATGATGATCGTCCGGAAGAACGTCATCTCCTCGATCCCCTGCAGCTCCATCCGCCCGGCCATGGGGCCGAAGAAGCCGTACGACATGAGAATCCCGAGGAACGTACCGACGAGAGCGGTACCGACCTTGTGACCGATTTCCTCGGCCGGGCCGTTGATCGCACCCATCGTGATCACGATACCGAGCACGGCCGCGACGATTCCGAAGCCGGGCAGGGCGTCGGCCGTCTTCGACAGGGCGCCGACGGCGTTGTGATGCTCCTGGTCGACGACCGAAAGTTCCGTTTCGAGAGCCGACTTGAGCTGGTCGGAGGTCATCTTGCCGTCGGAAAGCATCCCCAGTGCTCCGACGATGAAGTCGAGCATGTGATGGTTGTGAGCGATCCGCGGATACTTGTTGAACAGCGGACTCTCGTGCGGGCTGGTGAGGTGCGAATCGAGAGCCAGGAGGCCGTCGCGGCGGACCACCTGGGAGAGCGAGTACATCAGCTTGAAGAGGTCGAGATATGCCGGCTTTCCGAACGGCGAGGGCTTGAGGATCGACAGCAGCCCCTTGAAGAGGTCGACGATGACCTTCTTGGGAGACATCGTAATCAGCGCGCCGAATGCCGCCCCGCCGATCGTGATGAACTCGGAGGGGTGGACGAGGGCCATCACCTGTCCGCCGGACATGGTGAAGCCGGTCAGGACGGCGCCGATCACGACGATGGAACCGAGGATCACAAACATCGCCGTTCGCTCTCCGCATCCTGCGAGGCGACAGACGGACCGGGGGCGACTCGCGCCCGATCCACTGCCTCACTTCAGAGATCGACGCGAAATGCTCCAACATCCAGTGAACGGGGGGCGGAACACCCCTTCACGTTCGATACAGAGCGAAAGAGTTCACCTTCCTGCGCAGCTTGACAGGAATTGCCCCCGGGACGGGAGGCGGATTCTGCCGATCGGCCGCCCCGTACCGATGAAGTTTCTTCGCTGATGGCCCGTGGGTCAGTTTCGAGGATGCTGAGCGGAGTCAAGAAGGCCAGCCAGCCGGCTCACGATCTCCGGATGCTCTCCGGCAACATTCTGCGTTTCGCCCGGATCCCTCTTCAGATCGAACAACTGCCCCGCGGGGTCGTTGCCGAGTTCCGTGTTCGTATTGCCGCTCACCCGGGGCCCCTTCGAGCCCGGGATGTACTTCCACGTTCCCGAGCGGACGGCGAGACCTCCCCCGTGTTCAATC
>JAEYWB010000045.1 GCA_023429275.1 Planctomycetota bacterium | reverse complement strand
CGGACGAACGGATAAACGGACGAGTTTTCCGGTTGAATCTTGCGGGCTCGGACTCTTCATCGAAGCCAGATTCGACTGTTCGTCCGCGAGGATCCCTCCGGGTCACCACTCCGCGCGGAGCGGGCAGAGGCTTGTACCGGTCCGGACCAACGGGGAACGGCCCGTCGACACCCGAAGTCCCCCGGCCGCGGCGACGAATGTGGACGAACGGACGGATGGACGAGTTTTCCGGTCGAGTCGCGCTGGCCAGGCCTCTCGCAGCCCCCACAGGCACGGACAAACGGATAAACGGACGAGTTTTCCGGTTGAAACTTGCGGGCTCGGACTCTTCATTGAAGCCGGATTCGACTGTTCGTCCGCGACGATCCCTCCGGGTCACCGCTCCGCGCGGAGCGGGGCAGAGACTTGTGCCGGTCCGGACCAACGAGGAACGCCCCGCTCGACACCCGAAGCCCCCGGACCGTGGCGACCACTCTGGACGAACGGACGGATGGACGAGTTTTCCGGTTGAGTCTGGCGGGCGCGAGCGACTACTCTTCTTCCGTCCGCTGCAATCCCTCCGCGTCGCCACTCCGCGCGGAGTCGGGCAGAGGCTTGCGACGGTCCGGAACGAAAAGCTCCCTCGGATTCGCAGGACGGCCCAGGTAGCCACTTTGGGCGACCTTTGTGCCCGAGGGAGAAGAACCTGGATCACATCAGAATCCGGGACTGGAAGGCATCGTGAGCAACAGGCGCTCAATCATGGATGACGCACTCTGCGCGCAGTTCGAGTCTTTTTCGGTCTATCGGCGCCGGCGTCTTCCCGACCACGATCACTCGCAGCGAATCGTCCCTGGTGGGCAAAGAGCGAATCAGGCCGCTCTAAGGTCTCACACCTGTGTGACCACACTCTGGACAATTCTCGGCAGCGGTCGGGCGGCACTGTCAAAGAAGTGCCGAAGTGTGCCACTCACCTTTCGACAGTGCCACCCTCCCGGAAGGGTGTAGTGCTGCCAGACGGTTCCAGGAATCGAAGGAACGATAAACGATGCTTGACCACGCCCTTCCGCAAAGCCTCCAGGCCGTGCCACTCTCCCGCTGAAAAAACCGTCTCCTCACCCGGCCTTCTTGACGGAGGGGGGCGCCCAGGAGCCTCGACCCGGGGGCAGAATCGAAGGGGCCGCTTCTTTGGGCCAGTACATGCGCATCATCAGCGTGAACGGGCCATCGGGTGCCGGCAGCCAGTTGGCCTCTTTGTCTTTGCCTGGCGATTCATGCTGAAAGTAAAGGGTCAGCGAGCCATCCTCGTTGAACTTGAGCTCGTCGCGCATGCTGACGGTGAACTTGTTGAGCTTGTTCGGGTAGAACCACAGGCCGCCGTCGTCGATGTACATCGTGATCGACCAGAAACCGTCGACCGGCGGAGTCCCTCCTTTCGGGAAGGTCAGCGTGTACCTGTTGGCGCCCGTCAGCACCTTGCCGTCTCCGTCTTCCATCGAGTAGGGATAAACGGCGTCCTGCGGCAGGTTCGCCGGCCAGCCGAACGCGGCGATGAGGGCTCGCTGGAGATAATCGGTGCCGTAGGCCCCGGCGGCGGCCGGAATGAGCCAGCCGTTCTTCTTCGTCCCGGAATCCTCCTTCTGGAGAAAGATCTTCTCCTGGGCGACCTGCCCCACGTCCTTCAGGGCGGCCTGCACCTTGGGATCGAGCCTGGCCAGGTCGAACGCCTTGCCGGGGACGAGACCGATCCTGGCCATCTTCGCGACCATCGGCGCATCTTCCGGCGCGGGCGGTGCGGCGTCCCCCATCAGGGTCGCCATCATGTTGAAGTACGTGGAGAGGTCCATGCCGTTGATGACCGCCTGCGGCTTGTCCGTCATGCTGTAGGGGGGCTTCGGATCGACCTTCGGAGCGACATAGGTGTAGGGCTTGCCGTAAGCGCTCAGCGGCACCAGCTTGTACTGAGCCTGCAGCGCATTGACCTCCTTGTAGTCCTCCTCGGTCCCGTCGGCGTAGGTCCGGCCGAGGATCAGCATGAACTTCGTGGGGGACTTGATCTGCTTCATGCCGGCGGGGATGGTCCCCTTCCAGCCGGGACCAGTCAGCAGGTAGGTGGCGGCCTCGCCTCCCCCGTTTCGCTTGCCAGGGGATTCGATCACCGGCATCCACAGGCTGTACATCGGGAACAGGAAGTAACGCTTCCCCATGTCGGGGTGCGAGAAAACCATCGGCTCCGTCCCGACATCGAGCCAGGCCGCCGAATAGAGCGTGTCGGCATTCGGAGCCGAGACGCCGCGGTAATCGCCGGGCGGGTACCGCTTCACATTGATGAACTGGCCGATCGGCCCGCGGAGCGCCTCGATCTTGTCGACATTGGTCATCTGCACCCGCGTCACCTCGGTGGTGATCAGCGAGTAACCGTAGATGTAGGCATCGATGGCGATGGCCCTGGCCTCATCGGGGGAGAGCGACTGCGCGCGACTCAACCGGGGAACCGCAACGACCACCCACGCCGCCATCAGCAGAAAGAACCAGGGACGCTTGAACATGACCAAATCCCCCAGGAAACAGGGACCCGCTCCGCGGATCGTACCGGCAGCGTTTCCAGGGTGCCAGAACGCGTCAAGTGGCCCCCGCCTCGGCGGACACGCCGAAGGCGAGGACCACAAGACAGACGAGGGAGGTGGTCCACCGCCAGAGGAGGTTCATGAAGGTCTGGGACGACTTGGCCAGATCGCGATACTGAGG
>JAEYWB010000113.1 GCA_023429275.1 Planctomycetota bacterium | reverse complement strand
CCTGGACGATCAGGATCACCTGGCCGTACTTCATCCCCTTCAGTGCCTCTTTGAGCAGGTCCTGAAGCTCGGCGGAAAGCGGAAGACCTCGTCCCTCTTCCCCGGGCTGTTGGAGGTCGCGTTTCATGTCATTCGTCTCCCACATCGAAGGGGGGCGGGGTGATGGGTGAGATGGACAACAAGTCCCGGTCGAGGCCTGGCGAGGTAAAGCCTTCAAACAGGTCGGTCGAGAGGTAGCGCTCCGAGGCGTCCGGCAGAACCGTCACGATCAGCTTGTTCTCGAACTCGCGACGGGCAGCCATCCGAAGCGCGACGGTCATTGCCGCTCCCGAGCTGATACCGCACGGAATCCCTTCCTCTTTGATCAGTCGCCGGGTCATCGCCAGCGCCTCGTCGTCCGTGACTCGCTGGACCTCGTCGACGACCGACATGTCGAGCAGCGGCGGAATGAAACCGGCTCCGATCCCCTGGATCTTGTGACGGCCGGGATTCCCTCCCGAGAGGACCGGACTCGTCTCCGGCTCGACCGCGACGATGTAGAGCTTCTTCGCCCGCTCGTGTTTCAGATATCGGCCGACCCCCGTGATCGTACCGCCGGTGCCGACGCCCGCCACGAAGCAGTCCAGCGTCCCGTCCGTGTCGTTCCAGATCTCGGGGCCGGTTGTCTCGAAATGGATCCGCGGATTGGCCGGGTTCTCGAACTGACGGGGGATGTACCAGCCGGGCTGTTCGGCGAGCTCTTCCGCTTTCGTCAGGGCTCCCCGCATCCCTTCGTCGGCCGGGGTGAGAACCAGCTCCGCTCCGAAGCTCCGCAGGATCGCCCGCCGCTCGAGCGACATCGTTTCGGGCATCGTGAGTGTCAGCGGATAGCCCCGGGCCGCACAGGAGAACGCCAGGGCGATCCCGGTGTTGCCGCTGGTCGCCTCGACGACGTGCGAGCCGGGCTTCAGAAATCCGTGGGCCTCGGCGTTGAGGATCATCGCCGCGCCGATCCGGCACTTGACGCTGAACGCGGGGTTACGGCCTTCGATCTTCGCAGCGACGCGGGCGCCCAGCCCGGCCGTGAGCCGGTTGATGGAAACCAGCGGCGTGTGGCCGATGGTGCCGAGATTGTCGCGGTGGACTCGCATGGGGGGAATGGCCTAGGGGCCAGGGCCTAGGGCCTAGGGCTGGAAAGGACGGGTGAGGCGTCGCCGGCAAAATGCCCGCAGTCGGCACACATCACTAAGGCAGGTCTCATCTTCAGGTTCCTCGTCTGGCTCCAGGCCCTAGGCTCTAGGCCCTAGGCCCTGGGCCCAATCAAATCGCATAGTCCGGCAAAAACACCCGCATGCTCTTCGGGGCGACGTACACGCTCATGCCGGAAGTCAGCTTCATTTCCTTGGTTCGCTCGTGCGCGACGTCGACGTGAATCGGCAGGTCGAACTCTTCCGCCTGGAGCTGTACGCGGGCCATCGACCCCATCGGATTGATGTGGATGATCTTCGCCCGCAGGTTCCGCTGGGCGAACGGGGTGACGTCGATGTCGAGTTCGTGCGGGCGGACGTAGACCTTCGCGTCCCGAGCTTCGGAGTTCTGGTACTCGGGATAGGCGAAGTGCAGGCCGCTGCCGATGACCGCCTGGCCGTTCTCGACCCGGCCGTGGAACACGTTGACCTGGCCGAGAAAGTCCATGACGAACGGGTTGGCCGGATGCTCGAAGACTTCGTGCGGCGACCCCGCCTGCTCGATCCTGCCTCCCCGCATCACGACCACCTGGTCGGCGACCTCGAACGCCTCCTCCTGGTCATGCGTGACGAACACGCTCGTCAGGTGGATCTCGTCATGCAGCCGCCGGAGCCACTGCCGTAGCTCCTGGCGGACCTTGGCATCGAGGGCACCGAACGGCTCGTCGAGGAGCAGCACCTTCGGCTGCACCGCAAGAGCCCGCGCGAGGGCGACACGCTGCCGCTGGCCCCCCGAGAGTTGGGTCGGATAGCGGTTCTCCATCCCCTTCAGCCGGACGAGCTGCAGCAGCTCGGTGACGTACCCCTTAATGACATCCTTCGGGATCTTGCGGACCTCCATCCCGAACGCGACGTTCTGGAAGACCGTCATGTGGCGGAACAGGGCGTAGTGCTGGAAGACGAACCCGACGTTCCGCTCTTTCGGCGGTAGCTCGGTGACATCCTCGCCATGGTGAAGGATCGAGCCTTCATCGGGCGAATCGAGCCCGGAGATGATCCGGAGCAGCGTCGTCTTCCCCGATCCTGAGGGGCCGAGGAGCGCGGTCAGTTCCCCCTTGGGAATCTCGAGCGAGACGTTGTCGAGGGCAACAAAGTTGCCGAACCGCTTGGTGACGTTCTTGACTGTGATGCTCATGTTTCGATCGCTCCGGTTGACCGGTGACGTTCCTGTTCCTGGATGGCGTTCCAACTCAGACGGAGAGAGGAGGGAGAACCACCAGGACACAAAGACACCAAGGGGAAGAAAGGGAAAGGAGAGATCGGGCTAGACGACCTCGTCATTGGTCTTTTCTTGGTGTCTTTGTGG
>JAEYWB010000925.1 GCA_023429275.1 Planctomycetota bacterium | reverse complement strand
CTTCAAGACCCAGTTCGGCGAAGCCGCGACGAAGCGGTTCGGCAGCGGCTGGGCGTGGCTCTCTGTCGACAAGGGCAAACTGATCATCGAAAGCACCGCCAACCAGGACACGCCGCTGTCCGAAGGCCGGACGCCGATCCTCGGCCTCGACGTGTGGGAACACGCCTACTACCTCCACTACCAGAACCGCCGGCCCGACTACATCACCGCCTTCTGGAACATCGTGAACTGGACCGAGGTCAACAAGCGCCTCGCAGCGGCAAAGTAGCTGGAAGTTTTCAGTCGTCAGTCGTCAGTTCTCAGTCAGAGGCCGGCTGAAGCCGACTCAGACGACGGCTCAAAGCTGATGTCCCAAAACTCGAACGCCCGGACCGGGAGCGACGTGAACGTCTCTCCCCTCCGGGCGTTTGTTTTTTGAGTTATCAGTTTTCAGTCGTCAGTCACGAGGCTTCCAGTCTCGTCTGACTGAAAACTGAGAACTGACGACTGAAAACTCTACCGCTTGATCAGCACTTCCGAGCCGATACCGAGCAGGTCGTAGACCGCGGCGATGTCGGCGTCCCGCAGGCGGATGCAGCCCTTGGATTCGGCCTTGCCGATCGAATCGGGATCGATCGTGCCGTGGATTCCGTAGCTGTCTCCGAGGTCGAGCCAGTACTCGCCGAGCGGGTTGTTCGGATCGTCGTGAGCGACCACGCCTTCAGGACCGTAGTAAGTCGGGTCGGCGAGCTTCTCCTTGACCGTGAACTTGCCGATCGGAGTCGTTCCATCGCGGCCGATCCCGACCGGGAATTCCCCGACGAAGTGCCCGTGGGCGTGAATCGTCATCCGGAAGTCCGACAGATCGATGACCGCTGAGAACGGACCTTCGATCACCTTGAGCTTCTGCCCGGGACGGATCCGTTCCGGCTTCGTCCGGTTGAGCTTCGCGAGGTACTGCCAGGTGACGCCGTATTCACGGGCGATGGTCTGCAGCACGTCGCCCGGCTGGACCTCGTGCGGTTCCATGTAGTGGTTCGTCGACTGGAAGTAGATCCGGTGCGACACCTTCTGCAGCCGGGGCAGAAGCTGCGGACGAAGACCGGGCCGCTTCCAGTAGAGGTTCGAAAGTTCGTAGTTCGCTTCGACATCGCCCCCCGCTTCGATCATCGCGTCGATGGCGGTGAAGTCGAACCTGGCGGGCGAGAACGAGTCGGTCTCGTCGCCGCCGGCGGGAGTGACGCGGGAGTGCTCCGGGCCTTCCACATAGGCGGAGGGAACGATCGTTGTGCGAGGCCGAGGCTCGTCGAGCGCTGCCGTCTTCCACGGAGCGGCAGAGGAGGGACGCTCCGCCAGGGCGGGCTCATCCTGGGGCATCGATGGAGGCGGGCTTCGCCGGGCAGGCTCGCCGAAGGCTGAGTCCGAGGCACGGAACTCCGCATCAGCGATCGAGAACGGGTTCGCTGCGGAAGAAGCCCGCTGCGCGGATCGCGGCGACGGGCGATGAGCGGGCTCGATACGGGCGTCGCCTGGGACGATGCGTGGCAGCGGCTCGACACCAGCGTTCGCAACGACAACCGGTTCCTGCTGTCCGGCGATCATCGAGTCCGGAAGCGATTCCTCGGCTGGCAGCTCCCAGCGGGCATCCTTTGTCGGCCGGATGGTCGGCGTCTCACCAAGGTCGACCTCATCTCCTTCATCGAAGGCGGCGACCCCCTCCGGTGAAGGACGGTTTCCTGGCAGGAGGTTGAGCTTCCACGCAGCGGTCAGACCGATTCCGGCGAAGACCAGGAACCAGAACGGAAACGTCTGCCACGGCTGGCTTGCGGGCTGTCGCATGGCGTACCTGCTTTACCGGCCGGAAGCCGGACTTGAGGCCGGGATTCGGCCGGAAGGGAAAGGCTCGAAGGGATCGCGAGAGGGGGAGGAGCCGACAGGCTCCGTCGACGACGGCACGGCGGCGGGAATGCTGTAATAGGCTTCTTCGTTCATCGCCGCGGGACCGCGGTTCAAACGGTACAGCTGATCCGGTTTCCACCAGGTCGACGTGCAGCCGGTTCCCGCCGTCCCAGCCAGGATCAGGCAGACGAGCGAGAGAGGGCGACGGATCGTCATGGGGCTGCGATGAGGTCGTCGAGAGAGGAGTCCGCGGTTCGAACGGGGAGAACGAACGGAGGCGGGAGGAAACTGAAGGGAGCGGAACGCTAATCCTGCTCGTCCGTTTGCGGCAAGCTGCGTTTGCGGGAACTCATCCCGGCGGGCCCTGGAAGCGGTTCGAAAGGCAGTTTCTGCCGTCCAGCCTTTCACCATGTCGGGTGAGCCGCACGTAATCTCGAAAAGCGGCGAACGAGGGGACGTCCTGGAAAGCTGGGCAAGATCCCGAGCCGCTGCACGATTCGCTCAAGTTTCTGGCCTCCAGGCGGCCGCGGTGCCGATAGATGAAGCGCCGATCCAGCGAGTGACGTCGACCGCACGGAAGCGGGCCGGTGGCTCCCACGATCGGCAGGGGAAGGATCCCGTGTTCCGCAGCAGTGCCTTTCATGTCGCCTTTCGCGTGCTGTTGATCGGCGTCGGACTCAGCGTCCTGGCGGTCGCCGCCCTTCCGCTCTTCAAGCTCCCGTCCGAAACACGGGTCTCCATCGTCGACCGGGCGAACGTCCCGATTCTCTCCGAGAACAAGCCCGATCGACCGGACGACCAGCGCCGGGTCGCCGCAGCCGAATCGGTTCCGGGACTCTTCGGGGAATCCTTCCCGCCGGTCCGTCCGAGCCTGCCTCATCGCAG
>JAEYWB010000924.1 GCA_023429275.1 Planctomycetota bacterium | reverse complement strand
ATCCGGACCTGGACCCCCTTGTCCGAAACGACCGTCACCTCCGGTCGGGACTTGCCGACGCTGAACCCCAGCACGTTCGTGCCGGACATGACTTCGTAGATTTCCGCGATATCCGGCCAAGGGATCTCGTGGGCGGTCGTTCCATCGAAGTAGGAAATGCCATTGTCATAGAGCGAGACCGCGCGGTGCGACGCCCGCCAGTAGGCACGAGTGCCGTACAGGCACACGGCTGTCAGGCCCATCAGAAAAAGAAGGGATCCGATTCGGCCGATTTCCCACGGGCCTTCTCGTCGGATGATCCAGTATCAGCCAAAAGTCATCAGCGCTGACAGCCCTGCGAGGACGAGGGCCATTGGCAAGCTCTCTTCCAGGTTCGCACGGTACCGCCTCTTGAACGAACCAAGCTGCGAGACATCCACTGGAGTCGTAGCGTCGATCATGGCCGCTTGCCCGAAACTGAATCAGCCGGAAATCGTTGTGCAGTCTGGTGTCGGTTCGACCGAAGTTCAATTGCGAAGCTTCGATCCGCTTCCGTAACGTGAACCCGGTGAAGATGTCCGGTGTCCAGCGTCGAAGCTCTGGAATCTCCGTCGATCGAGAACCCCGAATGCCCGCTGACGAACGTCTCGTCTCGAAGCGTTTTCCTCGTTCGAGCCGTTACCACCCCGACTGGGTCCTTGCCGGCGTGAGCGGCGGGGCCAACTCTCTCTGGCTCGCCGAATGGCTGAGCGAAGTGCTCGGTCTCGAGCCGGGGATACGCGTGCTGGACCTCGGCTGCGGCCGGGCCGCCTCCTCGATCTTTCTCCACCGGGAATTCGGGGTGCAGGTCTGGGCGACCGACCTCTGGTTCAAGGCATCAGAGAACCTGCAGCGGGTCCGAGACGCCGGCGCGGAGGGGGGCGTCTTCCCGATTCATGCCGACGCCCGCTCGCTCCCGTTCGCCGACAGCTTCTTCGACGCGATCGTGTCGATCGACTCGTACTTCTACTTTGGCACCGACGACCAGGCGCTGAATGATCTGGCCCGATTCGTGAAGCCGGGGGGCCTCATCGGGATCGCCCAGGCGACGTTCCTTAAGGAGATCGAAACGCCGGTTCCGGCGCATATGCGGGAATGGTGGTCCCAGGATCGGCCCTGGGTTCTGCACTCGCCCGCGTGGTGGCGGCGCCACTGGGAGAAGACAGAGATCCTCGACGTCGAACGCGTCGACACTCTGAACGACGGCTGGCGGCACTGGCTGGAGTGGCAGAAGACGGTGGCTCCGGGCAACACCGTCGAGATCGCCGCGCTCGAGGCCGATCAGGGCCGGAACTTCGGCTACCTGCGGGCCGTCGGCCGACGACGAAACGATGCGCCGCTGCAGCCTCCCATCGATTCGATTCCGATGGAATACGTCAGGAAGCCGCTGCTTCGAGATGACGCGTCTCTTCCTCGGAGCGTCTGATTCGGGGAAAGGCTTTGCCGCAGAGGGCCTGAGGTCACAGAGAGAATGACTTGATGTGTGGTCGAAGTCGGTCACTCGCAACCGACCTCTTCCGCTTCGAACCCTCTGTGTTCACTGTGACCTCTGTGGCTGATTCTCCTCGCATACGGAAATCGGCCTTCTATCGGTTCGCAGCCGTCGGCGCCGGCGTGAGCTGCAGCGATTCCAGATCCATCAGATGGCCGGCGAAGCGATCGGCCGCCGAGATCCGCAGCTCGGAACGGCCTGCGGGAAGGCGCAGAGTTCCGAGGTTCGCTCGCTGGTAACGATCCCAGCTCCCCGTGGAGGTGGTTCGGGCGACCAGCCGCTCGCTGCCGCACTCGATCCGGAATTCCTTGCCCGCCTCCCCTTCGGGACAGGCGAACCGCAGGACGACTTCGTAGCCCCGTGCGCTCGGCAGGTCGACCGTCCAGACCGCCATGTCGTCGGCGCTCCCCCAGTAACCGAGGTTCTGATACGGAGCTTCAAAGACGAGCGTTGTTCCATAGACGGCGGCGGAACGGGCCGGAAGACGCAGGATCCCCTTCTCGTCCGGTGAGACGACGGCCGGGGCGTTGCCCGTAAAACTCTTGGGCATTGCTGCAGGGAGCTGCGAGCGGAGGAAGACCAGCAGGTCCCGCATCTGGTCGACCGGGACGTCCTTCTCAAGCCCTTCAGGCATCACGGAGCGACCGCTGGAGGTCAGGGACTCGAGCTCTGTTCGCAGGATCCCCACCGGCTTGCCGTCCGATCCCTGCAGCGTCACCGACGTGGCGGACTCGGAGGTCAGCAGGCCGGTGTGGGTCAGGCCCGAGTCGGTCACGGCGATGTAGGAGACGTAGCGGGCCTCGACGGCGCGGTTTGGGTCGAGAATGTTCTCGAGGAGGTACTCGGGACGTTTCCCCGACAGCGACGCGAGGCTGGGGCCGAGGTCGCGCCCCACGTCGCCGAGCCGGTGGCACGCGGAGCAGGTTTTCGCAAAAACCTCGCGGCCGCGTCCCGCCTCGCCACCGCTTTCGAGCGCCGAGCCGTAGGCGGCGATGACCGCGCTCCGGTCCGCGGTGCCGCGCGAGGCAAAGATCGTTTCGCTCCGCCGACGTTGTTGGTCGTCCTTCAGCGACAGGAGCCGCTGCCTCGCTGCGGCGTCGATCTCGATGGGACGGATCCGGCCGGCTTCGAGGGCGTCGAGCAGCGCGGGGATGCCGTCCCGGCGGGTGAGGAGGAGGCCCAGCAGGTGCGACCTCAGGTCCGGGGAGGCGGAGGGCCAGGCTGCGAGGAAGCGGTCCGGGGCGCCGGATTTCGGCATCCGCGCGAGGGCGGAGGCGGCCTCCTTCTGAAGCTCCACCTCGGTCCGCGGGATGAGCAGTCCTTCGAGCGTCGTCAGGTCGCGCTCCTGGCCGGCGGCGCTCCGTCCGAGAACATGAATTGCCGCGCGTCGGACGGCGAGTTCCCGGGCCGGATCGCGAACCGCCTCTGCCGCACGGACGCTCAGTTCATCGAGACGCGTTGCCAGGGCGGGAAACTGGCTTCGAAGTTCCGAGCCCTCCCGGCCTGTCCGCTCGATCGCCGTGACGATGACCGCCGCCTGTCGAAAGAACGCCTCGGAACCTGGATCGCTTTCGCCCGAAAGGATCTTCGGCACGATCCGGTCGAGCATCGAGAGGCCCCCCGTCGCCCCCGCCATCCGGACAAGTTCGCCCACAAAGGGGGCCAAACCGTCTTTTCTCGCTCCCGACTCCGTTGCCGAAGTCCGAAGCGCCGCCGCCACGACATCCTCCAGGGTCTTCTCCGTCACCGAGCTGAGGATGGCAGACTGGAGTTCCGGCCGGTCGTTGGAAGTGGCTCCCAGCCGACCGAGTGCCTCGGCCGCACGGGGATCGGGCCACGCTCCGAGCGAGAAGGCTCCCTGCAGCACACAGGCCGGGTTGTTCAGAACATTGATGATCGCGAGCCCCAGTCGAGGCTCCGCCGCGAGATGCGGCTCGGAGAGCCTTGCGAGATGACAGACGACACGCGGGTCTGTCTCGGCCTCGAACCGTTCCAGCAGGAGCGTGGCGGAGACCCCCTTGAGGCCGTCGAGAACACAGAGGGCCTGGCAGCGGACGACCGCCGACGGGGACTTGCCGG
>JAEYWB010000917.1 GCA_023429275.1 Planctomycetota bacterium | reverse complement strand
GATCATTACGCACGGCGAGACCGATCCGCGGCTGCTGGGCCTTCCGATCGACGAGTGCGAGGTGATCCAGCGGGACGCCGAGCTGTTGCGCG
Source organism: Planctomycetota bacterium (assembly GCA_023429275.1). Classification (GTDB taxonomy): domain Bacteria; phylum Planctomycetota; class Planctomycetia; order Planctomycetales; family Planctomycetaceae; genus Planctomyces_A. Next base: position 11,189 of record JAEYWB010000917.1, on the reverse strand, counting down.
ACATCGTGATCCTCGACTGTCCCGATCCCGACACGAATGAAACCGAGACCGCCGGCAGCAACCTCGCCCGGCTGCACGCGCTGCTGCCGTACTGCGACGTCCTGATCTACTGTTCGACGCAGCAGAAGTATCGCTCGAACCGCGTTGTCACCGAACTCGGCCAGGCCGCCGCCGGGTGCCGGCTGATCTTTGTTCAGACGCACGCCGACCTCGACGAGGACATCCGCGAGGACTGGCAGAAACAGCTCCGGGCGCATTACGAGGTCCCGGACGTCTTCTTCGTCGACTCTCTCAAGGCGCTCCGCGAGCAGCAGGCGGGGCAGAAGCCCTCCGGCGAAATGGGGCGGCTGATCGAGCTTCTCAGGCGGCAGCTCGGAGCGTCGGAACGGGTTCGCGTCCGCCGCTCGAACGTCGTGGATCTTCTGCAGGCGTCGCTCCTGCGGTGCCGGTCGCAGCTCCAGGAGAAGCAGCGGGATCTCCGCTCGCTCGAGGGGGCACTCAGCGAGCAGCGCGACGCCATGAGCCGCCGGATGACCGGGCGGCTGTGTGAAGACCTGCTCGCCAATACGCGTCTCTGGGAACGCCGGCTTCTGTCGGCGGTCACCGACATGTGGGGGATGAGCCCGTTCTCGTCGATGCTCCGTCTTTACAACGGCCTCGGCGGACTGATTGCCTCGATGAGCCTCTTTCGCGCTCGAACGACCGCCCAGATGGCCCTGCTGGGGGTGGTGCACGGAGCCCGGTGGATCGAAGACAAGCTGAAGACGCAGGAGGCGGAAGAGTCCCTCAATCGAGTCAGCTCATTCGGCCTCGACGACAACCTGCTGCGCGAGGCGGAACTTGTCATCGAGGGGCATGTCCAGGGGGCGGAGATCTCGTCCTCACTGCTGCAGGGAAGGTCGGTCCGCGAACTGCGGAAGGAAGCGGCCGTCGTCGAGAAGCAGTTCCTGATCGACGTCGGCCAGCGGCTCGATGACGTCATCCGCGACCTGGCGGCGCAGAACTCCCGATGGTGGACGCGCCTCTGGTACGAGGTGCTGTTCCTCGCCTTCCCGGCGTTCCTGCTCTACCGGGTCGGCCGGAACTTCTTCTACGACACGTTCTTCCTCGAGCGACCTCATCTGACGACCGACTTCTACATCCCGGCCGTCGTGTTCCTGGTACTCATCACGACGACGCTCGTGATGTTCTTTGTGCACCGGCTCCAGCGGGGTTTGAAAGGGCGGGTCGTCAACCTCGCCCAGGAACTCGTCGATCTCCACCTCTCGCAGGGGCTGTTCCCGCACGTGGAAGAGGGATGCCGCGAGGCGCAGCGGCAGGCGGGTGAAGTGGAGCGGCTCGTCGTTCAGGCAACGCAGCTACGGGACGATATTGCCGGCGTCTCTCCCCTGGGCTCACAGAAGATCGACAGGCCTCATCCCGGTGTGAAGTCCTCCTCCGCTGTTCGCTCTGAACGGATGGCGACCTCGTGATTGCGGGGCGGCCTCATTCCCCATCGCCAGATCGTTCGCTGGTACGAAGTCGCGCGAGCTGAATCAGTCCGAGGATCGTCGGCACGATCGTCGCCAGGGGACCGGTCACGCTGCGGACCGTCACCTGCGTGGCGTCAGCGATGACCATCTGCGTTGAAGTGGCAGAGAGTGCCACCGCGCTCTTCTGGATCACCGCAAGTGAGCCAAGCACCGGCCAGGCGGTGACGAGCGAGATCACCATCGGCAGGAGCGACATCGCCAGATGGACGATTGCAGCCGCGCGGCTCCGCATGAGGGCCAACTGGAGGATTCCCCATAGAGTCAACGCCGCGCCGAGAAAGAGGATCGCCTGGCCAGGAAGGCCGCCGGCGTTCATCAGCCATTGCAACAACGTCTCCTGGGCAGGACCGGGGGCGGCAGCGGGCATCGGATTCATAGCCGGGCCTCAAGCGAGCGTGAGTGGGGGTGCTGAACCGCGGAACCGTTCGCGCCGGCCGGGAGGGAGAGCCTGTCACTCGGGGCCGAAAATTCCAAACTCAGTTGCGTAGCGGACGATTCCGGCGCCCTGAGGAACGCCGCCGGGGCGGAGTGGGATCACCTGAAACGCCTCGCCCCCTCCATATTCGTCCACGAGACCGAACCGGGAGGCGGGTTCGAAGCCGCACCGGCCATAAAGCGACGGGCTTCCCAGGACGACCGCAAACCCGAACTGCAGCGACCGGACCGCATCGAGCCCCGCCAGGATGAGCTGCGAGCCGATCCGCCGGCCGCGTGAGGCTTCCCGGACAGCGAGCGGGGCGAGCCCCATTCCGACTTCCCCTCCGGCGGTGACGGGGCTGAACCCGACATGACCGGCGATCTCCTCCCCCTCCTCAGCGACGAGCGAAACCGTCAGTCGTCCGGCGTCCCGGAGCATCCCGATCAGCCGGGCCTCCAATGGTCCCTCGAAGCAGGCGAGGTGGAGAGCCTCGATCGAGGGAATGTCGGCAAGCTTCTCGGGACGAATGGCGATCGAGCTCATGGTTTCCCGCATCAGGCAGCGAACGAAAGGAAGGGGAACAGGGAGAGAACTTTCCCTCGTCGAAACCGGCTTCCTATGATGACATCATGGGTGACCAGGAGACGAGACACAGTCAGGTTCGTGTCTGGTCTGCCCCCCTGTTCCTGTTCCGCCCGATCCCAACTACGGTACTTCATGTTTCCGCAGATCCGCCTTCGTCGGCTTCGCAGCCATCCCCGCCTGCGGGACATGGTCCGGGAGACTCATCTCTCGCCGGCCGATTTCATCCTTCCCCTCTTCGTCCGGGCGGGGAAGGGGACCCGTGTTCCGATCGGATCGATGCCGGGGCACTCGCAGATGACGGTCGACCTGCTGGCGGCCGAGGCGAAGGAGATCGCCGGACTCGGGATTCCCGCGGTCATTCTCTTCGGCATTCCGGATGAGAAGGACGCCGTCGGCAGTTCTTCCTGGAAGGCCGACGGCGTGGTGCAGCAGGCGATCCAGGCGATCCGGGAGGCGGCGCCCGGGCTGCTCGTGATCACGGATGTCTGCTTCTGCGAATTCACTGACCACGGCCATTGCGGCGTCCTGCACGACCACGGCGGGACGAGCGACGTCGACAATGACGCGACGCTGCCCAATCTCGTGAAGCAGGCGGTGAGCCATGCCCGCGCCGGGGCGCACATGATCGCGCCGAGCGGGATGATGGACGGGATGATCCAGGCCCTCCGGATAGGGCTCGATGAGGCGGGATTCCTCCAGACGCCGATCATGAGCTACGCCGCCAAGTACGCGTCGGCGTTCTATGGGCCGTTCCGCGAGGCGGCCGAAAGCACGCCGCAGTTCGGCGACCGCCGGACCTACCAGATGGACCCGGCCAATGGGGCCGAGGCTTTGCGGGAAGTGGCGCTCGACGTCGCGGAGGGGGCGGACCTGCTGATGGTCAAGCCGGCCCTGAGCTATCTCGACATCATTCGACGGGTGAAGCAGGCCCATCCCGAGATCCCGCTGGCGGCGTACAACGTCAGTGGCGAGTTCGCGATGGTGAAGGCCGCCGCCGCGAACGGCTGGGTCGACGAGCAGCGAATCACTCTCGAGATCCTCACGAGTATCAAGCGGGCTGGGGCGGACCTGATCCTGACTTACCATGCCAAGGAGGCCTCCCGCTGGCTGGCGGGAGGGTAGGCCCATGGCATCCTGGCGGGACAAGCTGCGGCACGCGTTTGCCGTCCCCAGGACGGGGGACCTGGTCGTTTCCGAGGAGATCAAGGTTCTGATCGACAACGTCTGCCGGGAGCTGATCGCCCGCCAGCTCGCCGATCCGGCGATCGTCCTGCTCGAGATGTCCCGGCCGATGAACTACGTCGGCGCCCAGGCCCTGCACGCCCTGACTCCGCTGCTGGGAGTGGTGGCCCGGCCGCAGACGGTGAGCCGGCTGGCGGAGTTCCTCGAGCAGCGGGGTTCGGTCGAATACGTCTGCGATCGTATCGAAACGCTTCGCCGTGAATCGCAACGAAATCCCGGTTCCGCCAAGGATTCTCCCGGCAGTGCGTCGGCGGCTCCTTCACAATCACCCCCCTCCGAGCCGCGTTGAATGCCATCCCGGGTCGGGATAGACTCCTGGGAAACCAGTGCCGTTCCGACGTTGTCTCCCGCTGTCGCTCGGGCGGCGGTCGCATCGTTCGGAGCGTGCGGCGGCTCATTCCCCTTCGGGTTGCCCGAGTGCCGGCCTCGGCGGTTTCGCGGATCGGTTCACGAAGAACGTCGCGGCCACGATCTGCGTCCCCTTCATCCACAACGAATCGCGTCAGTCGAAAAGGTTGATCTTCGGCCATGGGCGTCATGCGATTCGTTGTTGATCCGCCCGAGCTCATGGACCGCTGTCCCGAGATGCGGCAGGGATACATCACCGGCGTCGACGGCCGCGTCTATGTCACCCGCGTCGAGACCGAAGGTGCGGTCGCTCTCTTCCGCCGCCAGACCTCGGAGAGCGGCAAGGTCCATGTTCCGTTTCCCGTCGAAGGGTTCGGCCGGCCGGTCCTGACGACCGCGTCGCTTCCCGAGCGGGAGGTCCCGTACGTCCTGGCTGTCGAGCTGCTCCGCGGAAAGCTCTCCGAGCTTCGCGATCAGTCCGCGGCCTGGGAGCAGGTCCGGATGACGATCCCGGACCGGTTCCGCAATCTCGCAAGGGAGGCGTTCCGGAAGTTTGCCGAAGCGAGCCAGGCCCAGGAGACGCCGGCCGACGCAACCCGCCTCGCTGCCGAAGGGCTGAAGATCGCCTGCACGGCGGCGGATGTCCTGATGGACGCCTATGTCGTCCAGCGGACGGCGAGCATGCGGGTGAGCATGAATCATCCCCCTTCGCTCGTCGGATGCACGCTCGACTCGGCGATTCTCGCCTCTCCTCTGAAGGAGATGATGCGGCGGTCGATGACATCGGTCATCGTGCCGATCGAATGGACCCGGATCGAGGCGGTGGAGGGGGACTGCCAGTGGGACGAGGTCGACGCCCTCGTTCAGTACGGCATCGACAACCGGATGGTGGTCGTCGGCGGTCCGCTGATCGATCTCAGCGCCGGCGGGCTTCCGGAGTGGCTCACCCCATGGGCGAGCGACACGCTGAACCTCCCGAGCTTCGTCTGCGACTACGTCGAGACCGCGGTCGGTCGCTACCAGGGACGGATCCGGATGTGGGAGGTCTCCGCCTGCGGGAACCTCGGCGGGGCGCTGGGGCTGTCCGAAGAGCATCGCCTCGCCCTGGTCGCGAGGACGCTGGAGACCGCCTCCCGCCGCGACAGCGATTCGCAGTTCTTCGTCCGCGTCGCGCAGCCCTGGGGGGAATACCAGGCGCGCGGGCAGCACCGGCTGACCGCATTCCAGTTCGTCGACGCGCTGATCCGGTCGAACCTCGGCCTGACCGGGGTGACGCTCGAGATCGCCGCCGGCTACAAGGGGCGCGGATCGCTCTCGCGCGATCGCCTGTCGATCTCCCGGCTGGTCGACATGTGGAGCCTGCTGGGGATTCAGATTCACGTCATTCTCGCCTGTCCTTCGAACTCGGGGCCCGATCCTCAAGCGAGTGTTGAGATCCCGGTCGAGTCAGGCGTCTGGAAGTCGTCGTGGTCGGAGTCGGCCCAGGCGGAGTGGCTCGACTCGGTGCTGCCGATGCTGGCGGCGAAGCCGGTCGTCAGCGGCGTGTATGTCAGTCATCTTTCGGACGGAGCACCGCATCGCTTTCCGCATGCCGGCCTCGTCCGCGCGGACGGCAAGCCGAAGCCCGGGCTCGAAGTGCTGCGGGAAGCGGGGAAGCGGCCGGAGTCTCCGTTCGACTCGAAGGAATTCGTGCGCTGAGCCAGGCCCGAACGCTTCGCCGCAGGTGGGAGCCCGGTCGTGGCTTGCCGCGCTCCCCTGGCACATCGCCATCGCGCGTTCCGCTGGTGCATCGCGGTGAATCGGTGTCTTCTCCGGGTGGATCGGTCGAGACGCGTTTGCCAAGATGCCTCTCCCTACTTCCTCGCCGCGCTCCAGATGAATCGGGAGGTTCTTCATGCGAACACCGCTCTCCTGCCTGCTCGTTCTCGTCGCTCTTTCAGCGGTTGCCGCGGAACCCTCTCTCGAACGGATCTCCCACAACGATCCGGGCCTCGTCGTGGACCTCGGCGTCGGCCTCTGGGCATGGCCCCTTCCGTGCGACTATGACGGCGATGGGGACCCGGATCTGCTCGTCGCCTGTCCGGACAAGCCGTACAACGGTGTGTACCTCTTCGAGAACCCGGGGGGAGACAGGAAGAGGCCCCTCTTCCGGCCTGGCCGGCGGATCGGTCCGGCGACGGCGAACCTCCAGGTTTCTTACGTCGACGGCAAGCCCCGGTTCTTCGAGCAGTCGCGAGAGTTCGTTGACTTCCTCAAGGAAGGGACGAGCAGCCGCCAGGTGAAGCTCAACCTTTCCGAAGCGGTCGATGCCGCCTGGAAGAAGCCCCGCGAGAAGCAGTGGCGGCTGTTCGACTACGACGGCGATGGCGATCACGACGTCGTCATCGGCTTCGCCCCCTGGGACGACTACGGCTGGGACGACGCTTACGACAAGAACGGGAAGTGGACGAACGGGCCGCTGCACGGATTCGTCTACCTTGCCAGGAACACCGGGACCGATGCCGCCCCCGCCTATGACAAGCCGGTCAAGATCGAAGCGGGCGGGAAGCCGGTCGACGTCTACGGCCGTCCTTCGCCCAACCTCGCCGACTTCGACGGCGATGGAGATCTCGATCTGCTGTGCGGGGAGTTCCTCGACGGGTTTTCGTATTTCCAGAATGACGGGACGCGGACCGAGCCGAAGTATGCCGCCGCTCGCAAGCTTGCCGGGAGCGACGGTCAGCCCCTCAGGATGGATCTCGAGATGGTTCTTCCGGTCGCCTTCGACTGGGATGGCGATGGCGACGATGACCTGATCTGCGGCGACGAAGACGGGCGGGTCGCATTTATCGAGCACACAGGACGCCAGAAGGACGGGGCACCGGTCTTTCACCAGCCGGTCTACTTCCAGCAGCAGGCGGCCGATGTGAAGTGCGGCGCCCTGGTGACGCCGGTTCCGGCCGACTGGGACGGCGACGGGGAGCAGGACATCATCTGCGGCGACTCGGCCGGGTACGTCTCGTTCATCCGGAACCTCGGCGGCTCACCCCGGCGATGGGCTCGTCCGCAGCGGCTGGCGGCCGGAGGAAAGACGCTCCGGATCGAGGCGGGGGAGAACGGCTCGATCCAGGGGCCGGCCGAGGCAAAGTGGGGTTATACGTCCCCCTGCGTCGCCGACTGGGATCACGACGGCAAGCTCGACCTGCTCCTCAACTCGATCTGGGGAAAGATCGTCTGGTGCCGCAACATCGGGACGCGGGAAGCCCCCGAACTGGCGGCGCCGGCCCCGGTCGTCGTCGACTGGAAAGACCCGGCGAACGCCCCGAAGCCGGAATGGAACTGGTGGAACCCGAAGGATGGCGAACTGGCGATCCAGTGGCGGACGACGCCGCTCGTCGTCGACCTCGACCGGGATGGCCTCAACGATCTTGTGGCGATTGACCACGAGGGATATCTCGCGTGGTATCGCCGGACGCGGAACGACTCGGGCCGGCTCGGCCTCCAGCCCCCCGTGCGCTGCTTCTCGATGGAGGGGGCGTGCGAATTCGACTCGAACCATAACGTGGTCGCCGGGAAGAAGGATGACCTCCTTCGCCTGAATGCGCGCCGGGCGGGACCGAGCGGCCGCCGCAAGATCTGGCTGACCGACTGGGATGGCGACGGGGATCTCGACCTCCTCGTTAACGGGCCGAATGCAACGCTGCTGGAGCAGGTCCGGAAGGAGGGGACGCAGTTCTGGTTCGCCGACCGCGGAAAGCTCTCCACCCGGGTTCTCGCCGGGCACTCGACCAGCCCGACCGCCGTCGACTGGGATAAGAACGGCGTTCCCGATCTTCTTGTCGGCGCGGAGGACGGTTTCCTCTACTACCAGGCCAACAGTCGCATGACCAAGGCTTCGGAAGGAAAGACTTCGGAGACGTCGACCGAGGCCGCACTTCCCCCCGGGATCGTCTCGCGGGAGTTTCTCTACGAATCCGCTCCGTTCCCCGAGTGCCACGCCGGGACGCTCGCCGAGACGAAGCAAGGACTCGTCGCCGCCTGGTTCGGCGGAGAGAAGGAAGGAACGAAAGACGTCGGGATCTGGGTGTCGCGACAGCTCGATGGCCGCTGGACCGCCCCCGTCGAGGTCGCCAATGGGGTTCAGCACGCCTCGCTGCGGCATCCCTGCTGGAACCCGGTCCTCCACCAGTTTTCGAACGGTCCGCTGGTCCTGTTCTACAAGTGCGGCCCGAGCCCGAGTACCTGGTGGGGGATGCGAACGGAGTCGACCGACAACGGCGCGACCTGGAGCCGGCCGGTCCGGCTGCCGGAGACGATCGACGGGCCGGTGAAGAACAAGGCGATCGAGCTCCCGGACGGGACGCTCGTCTGCGGATCGAGCACCGAGTACGACGGCTGGACCGTTCACATCGAGCGGAGTCGCGATCAGGGGTGGAGCTGGGAGCGAATCGGGCCGATCCACACGAAGGAGGAGTTCAACGCGATCCAGCCGACGATTCTCCGTCACAAGGATGGCAAGCTGCAGATCCTCTGCCGGACGAAGGAAGAAGTCGTCTCGACGGCGACCTCATCCGACGGCGGCCGGACATGGTCGAAGATGACCGCCACGAGCCTGCCGAACCCCAACTCCGGGATCGACGCCGTGACGCTCAAGGATGGCCGGTTCCTGCTCGTCTATAACCACACCCGCCGCTCGAGCGGCACGCCGCGGAGCAGGGCACTGCTCAATATCGCGGTCAGTGACGACGGCGAGACCTGGCAGGCGGGGGCGATCCTGGAGAACGAGAAGGGGGAATTCTCGTACCCCGCCTGTATCGAGACGGCGGACGGCCGCGTCCATGTCCTCTACACCTGGAAACGTCAGAAGCTCCGTCACGTCGTGGTCGACCCGGCGAAGCTCGATCTCCAGCCGATTCAGGACGGCACCTGGCCGGGGCTTCCCACCGCCGGCAAGTGAAAGAACGTCACCTGTGTCGCGCTCTTGTGGAGGCCCCTTCTCGCCAGAACGAGCAAGGGCCATGGGGAAGGAGCCGAGCCAACGGCATTCCTCTCTAACCTCTCACCACTCACCTCTAACCTTTACTTCACCCAGTTCTTCGGGAACCCGCCGAGCGGTGAGCCGGCCTCGGGTTTCCACATCGCGACGGCGTCGATCTGCTTTGCCAGGGCGACGTCGCTGTCGGTGATCGAGCGGACGCGGTGCGTCTGGATCTTGACCACGACCTGCGCGTAGCCGAGCTCGAGATCCGGGTGGTGCCACGCCGCTTCGGCGACGTAGCCGATGGCATTGGTGAGCATCAGCGTGTGCGGCCAGCCGGGGGTCGTGTATTTGCGGCGGAGCCAGCCGTCGCGGACCTCCCAGCCGGGGAGTTCCTTCAAAGCGGCCTCGATCTGTTCTGCGGTCAGGACAATGTCGTTCGTTTTCTCGGCCATGAGGACCTCCTGATGCGTTGGACGAAGTCGTTCGCGAGGCCCCCGGGGGAGAGGGGCGGACAGCCCGATGTGTAGCCGGTCGAAACCGCAAACGCCAACGGCCGGCAGCGAGTCCGCACGATCTGTCCCAAGGGCCGCCATGGGGTGGACGCTCCGCGGTGCTGAACAGGACGCGAATGAGCCGGGGATTCGGTGGCCAGATCGCGAAACGGGCTACAATCCCGAGTCTCGAACCCGAGTCGTCATCTGCAGGAAGTCATGTCGGACCTTGTGGGAAGGACAGCGATCGTCACCGGCGGTGCGGTCCGGATCGGCCGGTCCCTCGTGGAGGGGCTCGCCCGGCGCGGCGCCTGCGTCCTCGTGCACTACGGAGGCTCGCGCGAGGCGGCGGAGGAACTGGTCAGCACCCTTTGCGGGGAGGGGCGTGACGTCGCCTGCGTCCAGGCCGATCTCGCGAATCCGATCGCGGCGGTCGATGCGGTCTTCGCGGCTCTTCGAAGGGAGTTCGCAGCGGCCGACATCCTGATCAACTCGGCCGGGATCTTCGAGAAGGGCTCGCTCGCGGATACGACCGAGGAGAACTGGGATCGCCATGCGGCGATCAATCTCAAGTCGCCGTTCTTCCTCTCGCAGGCCTTCGCCCGGCAGCTTCCCGCGGGGCGGGCCGGCAACATCATCAACATCATCGACTGGCGGGGGACTCATCCGGTCCCGGGGCACGCCGCCTACACCGCCGCCAAGGCGGGGCTTGCGGCGCTGACGCAGCTTCTCGCCCAGGAGATCGGCGACCGGATCCGGGTGAACGGCATCGCTCCCGGCGCGATTCTGCCGCCCCCCGGGTTCGACCAGGCCGCCTTCGAACAGCTGGCCAGGGGAATCCCGGTCGGCCGAGTGGGAAATGTCGGCCAGATTGTGGACGCCGCACTGTTTCTCCTGTGCAATGACTTTATGAATGGAGAGATCCTGCACGTCACGGGCGGACAGGAGCTCATGGTGGGACACAAGGATTGAATCCCGCATGTCCCGATCGGGTGCATTGGTTCGAGTACAGGACCTTGATCCGAGCAATCAGCTGTCAGCAGAGTGCTGTGTGCTGAGTGCTGAACGCTGACTGCTCAGGATGCTCAAACAGATCACCATTCGACGAATGCATCCGTCCTGACGGAAAGACCCATGCCGGACTGTATCGAGATCGAAGACCTCCTCCTTCGCACCTACATCGGGATCAATCCCGAGGAGCAGGAGAACCGCCAGGACGTCCTCCTGACGATCGGGCTGACGTGCGATTGCCGCGAGGCGGGCAGGAGCGACGACATCGAGCGGACCGTGAACTACCGGACGCTGACGAAGGCGGTGATCCGGCACGTCGAGGAGAGGCGGTTCAAGCTCGTCGAGGGGCTTGCCGAGCAGGTGGCGAGCCTTTGTTTTCAGCAGGATGCGCGGATCGAGCGGGTCCGGGTGACGATCCGTAAGCCGGGGGCCCTCCGTTTCGCCCGGTCGGTCGGCGTCACGATCGAGCGGGACCGATCCGATGTCTGACGAGGGAGCGAGCCCGGTCGAGGCGCTCATTGCCCTCGGATCGAACATCCATCCCGAGCAGCATCTCCCGGCGGCCGTTCGGGAGCTGGCGTCACTCGGAACGGGTCTTGAAC
>JAEYWB010000680.1 GCA_023429275.1 Planctomycetota bacterium | reverse complement strand
GGCGTACCGCGAGGGAGTCGCTGGAGACAGGAATCTCGACACGACTCCGGAAGATTTCTCGCTGCTGCGGAGTGTCTTTGAGCTCGAACGTTCGCTCTCGGACGTCGGCCATCTCGTGGCGACCCGGCCGAGCGACTCGGCGCTGGCGATCCGCTCGCTGCTCAGGTTTCTGGACGAGGCCGCCAAGCCGAAGAATCCATAGGGGAGCGGCCGTGAACCACAGGCGGCCTGGCACGCGCCCGCCGGTCCTCCGGATCCGTTATTCCCACCTGATCCGGGATTCACTTCGGCGGCGCGACGGTCAGCCACAGGAAGCTGGTCCGGTCCGACAGTCCTGCAATGGGGCCATCGGCCTGCCGCTCGACCGCGCCCGATTTGCCGACGATCCGCAGCGGGACATTCAGCGGCGTCTTCCGCGTCGACTCGAGCTTGATCTTCACGGACTTCGAGGAGTCACCCATCGCGGCCGACTTCGTTTCTGCCACAGTCACCTCCGCGTCGGCGGGAAGCCCCTGGACCTCCAGGACAATCTCCTCCTTGAAACCGGCACGTCGGGCGATTGCGACCGGGATCTCGAGCGGCTTGCCCGACTCGAGCACCCAGTGATTCGCCTCGACCGTGAGCCCGAAGTCAGGAGCCGGGGGCTCGACCGTCAGCAGGTAAGCCGATCGCGGGCCACCGAGCCGGAACCGATCGGTCACCTCGATGCGGTACTCCCCGTCGGCCGCCAACGACTGCGTGAAGTCGAGGTCGTACGACTTCCGGCCTCCGTCATCCTGCTCCTTGATGACCTTGCCATCGGGGCCGATGAGCCGCAGGAGCGGGTCGAGCGGCGAGTCGAACCGCCGGGCGTCGACGGCGATCCGAACGGACTGCCCCTTCTTGCCCGCAAACCGGTACGTGTCGACCTCTCCCGGCTGGCCGATACGTCCCGTCACGCAGACGGGGGTCGGAAGGAGCTGAGGGACGTTCGGATCGCCCGAAGGAGTCTCGGCCACCCCCGGATGAGCCACGACCGGCAGGCGATGAGCGAGCAGCGTCGTCGGGTCCTTGAACGGGAGGACAACTTCGCCGTCGACCACGAGCGGCGTCACAGGGGGGGCGTCGGCGGCGATGTTCGTGCCGACAGGCTGAAGCGGCGCGGGAACCACGGCGACCGCCAGCGGGCTGACATGATCGACAACGGGGCCCGTCGTCAGGAGGAGCCGGTAGACATAGGTCTCCGCCCCCGAGTAGTTGATCGAGCTGTTCGGTTCGGAAGGAAACGCGAAGACCCGCACGAGGTACGCCCCCGGCCGCGGCGGCGTGAACGTGATCTGCGGATCGTTGCCGCGGTCGTCGTCGTTCTGCAGGAGGACGAAACCGTCCGGGGTCGAGACCTGCAGCACGGCATCCATCGGCGAGCCGAGGCTGCGGTGCGCCTCTAGCGAAGCGGTCAGGGTCTGCCCCGCCTCGAGTGAGACCGCGAACGTATCCACCTCGCCCCCCTTGTGCAGGACGCCGTTCACGACAACAGGGAGCGCCGCGACCTTCTGCGCCTGGGCGCCCGTGTTGTTCGGTTCGGTCTCCTCGATCTCCGGGAGCGTACCGACGAACACCGGGCGAAGGTCGCTGGCCCCCTCGGCGTTGTGGAAGCGAAGCCACACGATTCCCGGCGGCGTGTCGGCCGCGGCGGTGAGGGTCCACTCCTTCGAAGCGGCCTTGGGCTTGTCCTTTCCGTCGGGCTTCTCGGCGGGGGGCTCGGGAGGCGTGAGCGTCACACCCGGCCGGCTCACCCAGACCTGCGGCACCGGATCGCCGGCGGCGCCACGAAGAGAGCCCTAGACCGACTGGCCCGCCTGGACCCCGGCGGGAGAGAGCCCCGTTACCGCCGGCGGGGCCGCGAGGCCGAGTGAGGGAAACGCGACGATGAGAAGAACGGTTCGAGCCACGCGAAAGAGCACGGGGAGTCAGCTGCCTGTGAGGGATGTGTCAGGAAAAGGCTGAACGTCGCGCATCGGGCCACGGCGTCGCAAAAACATCGGAATCCTGCGTGAGGTCGCCGCTTCGGCTCCGCCTTCCTCCGGGGAGGATGGCCCCCGCCCGTTCGACGGGAGGTCGACCCCGGCAATTCGAGGCGATCGGATCATGAACGTTTTGACAGTCAATGCGGAGCGTCGGGACCTCGGTCACTCTCGAGCGAGGGGCGTCCTCGGTGTCCTGTGCGGCGGGGTCGCCTGGGTCGTCCTGACGGCGGCGATTCTCTGCGGCGCGGCGATCGTCGATTCGAGAGTCTCTTTCAAGGACCGCCTCGGAACGGCTCTCTGGATCATGGCGCCGGCCGCCTGCCTCGTCGGAGGGTCCGTCGCGTCCGTCCGCCCGGTGAAGGTCCGCTCATCCGTGCTCCGCCAGGGCCTGCTCAGGCCCCATTCTCAGGCGTGTCAGCCGACAGCCGCGGACGGCCGGTTCGATCTCAGGACTCCGGGCGGTCCGCTGATCGTTCGGGCGATCTCGCACCGGCCGGACCGGAAGCTGTCGCGTTCCGGCCGATCGGCGGAACAACACATCAGCCGAACAGTTCCGTGATCGGCGTCGGGTCGCTGACGAGGTGCGCCGGGCGGCCGAGCGGGGTGTAGTAGATCTTGTCCGGATCGATCCCGAGCTTGCGGTAGATCGTCGACGCGAAGTTCTCGGGCGAGAGGACCCGGTCGACCGCCGAGTAACCGGCCCGGTCGGTCGCACCGATGACCTGTCCTCCGGGAATCCCGGCCCCGGCCATCATCACCGACATCGCGTTCGACCAGTGGTCGCGCCCGCCGTCCTTGTTGATCTTCGGAGTCCGTCCGAACTCGCCGAGGACGCAGATCAGCGTGGAATCGAGCATTCCCCGGTCGTTCAGGTCTTCAATCAGTGCCGAAACCGCGGTGTCGATCTCCGGAACCTGCTTTCTGCAGGCGTTGAAGAGGTTCGTGTGGTGGTCCCAGCCCCCCTGGTAGAGCGTGATGAACGGGACGCCGGCCTCGACAAGCCGCCGGGCCAGGAGCGCCCGCTGGCCGAACGGGGTCCGCCCGTAGCGATCGCGGAGTTCGTTCGACTCGCTGGCGACGTCGAACGCCTTCTGGGCTTCCGGAGAGGAGACCAGGCTGTAGCCCTGCTGGTAGTACTCGTCGAGGGCGTTCACCGGGTCTCCGGCCGCCTTCTCGGCAATCCGCGGAAGCTTGTCGACGAGCGTCCGCAGGTCTTTCCGCTTGCCGAACCGGTCGTCCGTCAGACCGCCCGGGAGGGCGACGTCCCGCACGCGGAAGTCGGTGCTGTTCGGGTTGTCCGAGACGACAAACGGAGCGTACTGCGCGCCGAGGAAATTCGGGCCGCCCGAGCGGGACATGCTCGGCATCGAGAAGTAGGCGGGGAGACCGTTGTGATTCCCCCGTTCGTAGGCGGTCGCCGAACCGTAGCTCGGGTGAAAGCTGACGAACGCCCCGCAGCCGACAGGGATCCGCGGCGGCGCGCCGGTCATCATGTAATGGTTGCCGGCCCCGTGGTTCCCCTGGTCGTGCCGGATCGACCGGATGACCGCCAGCTTGTCCGCGATCGAGGCGAGCCGGGGGAGGTGCTCGGTGAACTGCACTCCGGGGATCTTCGTGGCGATCGCCTCGAAATCTCCGCGAACTTCGCTCGGAGCCTCCGGCTTCGGATCGAACGACTCGTAGTGCGACGGTCCGCCATCAAGCCAGACGAGAATACAGCTCTTCGCCTCTCCGCGGATCGCGGTCTCGCTTCCGAACGCGGTCCCGCGAAGGCGAAGAAGATCGGTCAGACCGGTCCCCAGCGCCGCACCCAGGCCGAGCTTCAGGCAGTCGCGACGGCGAAGGCCCAGGCAGTTCTTGTGAACCGGCATGATAAAACTCCAAGGCCGCCATCGCACTGTAGGCGATGGAGCGGCGGGAAGGCGGGCGGTTGTAGTCCCTTGGAGAGGACCTTCAGGCGGGACGAATCGGCGGCGATTCGGGCGGGCGGTTGCGACGGACTTCGCAATCGCCGCCAGGGACTGTGGATCCCGACATGTCGGATCTGTCGGCTCCAGAATCCCGGGGGGTTGGGGAAGGAATGTCTCGCTCCGCGCGGAGCGGCGTCAATTTCACCGGAACGGCGTCGCGTCCCGTTCGAGCCGGCGGCGGGCACCGGCTGGCTGGCGATCAGTCTTTGAACACGAATTCCGGGGTGTTGAGGATCGCCCAAAGTAAGTCTTCGGTCGCTCCCCGACGGTTGGTATCGGGATTCTCATATAAACCTGTACCGATTCGCAACTCTTCCTCCGTCGGACGGCGGGAATACGCCGCCAGATAGAGCTCCTCGACGATCTCCGCGGGGGACTTTTCGGTTTTTGCGATTCGTGCCGGCAGACCGTCGTCTCCCGACACTTTTCCGTAGAGGTTCCGGGCATTCATCAGGTGCAGGGCCTGGACGATCGTCGTGTCGGTTGTCCGCTCGCAGGGAGGATCCTGGTTCGGATCGGGCCGGCCGAAGGCGTCGAGGAACAGCGAGTCGACCCGGTGCGTCCAGATCGTCTTCGAAAGGGATGCGGGAGGCATCGCCTGGAAGTTCTCCGGGACGCCGGTCACCTGGCAGACAGAGTCGAACAGCACCTCGGCCCGCAGGCGGCGACGGTAGTAGCGGGAGTAATTCCGCGTGTCGACGACGTTCCGGTCGTTCGGCTGTGAACTGAGTCCGTAGACGTACGAGGTCGCGATGAGGCGAATGAGCTTCTTCTGGTCGAAGCCGAACTCCTGGAATTTCTTCCCGAGGGCCTCGAGCAGCGGCGGATTCGAAGCGGGATTCGTCGCCCGCAGGTCATCGACCGGGTCGACAAGGCCGATCCCCATGAGGTCCGCCCAGATGCGGTTGGCCTGGGTCTGGGCGAAGAACGGATTGTCGCGGGAGGTCATCCACCGCGCGAGGGATTCCCGCGGGTCGTCTCCTTCGGCAATCGGCGGCGTTTCACCGAAGAGGACCTTCGGCGTCATCGTCTCGCCGGTCCGCGGATGCTTCACCGCTCCCCCCTTCGCCGTAAACACGAACTCCTCGGAACCGGAAATCGGCGGCGAAAGCCCCGTCCCCTTCCGGCCTAGCTTCGCGAAGAAGGCGGCGAAGGAATAGAAGTCGTCCTGGCTCCAGACCTCGAACGGGTGGTGGTGGCACTTGGCACACTCGAGCCGGATTCCGAGGAACAGCTGGCTGACGATGGTCGTGATCTCGTCCGGCTCCCGGCGATCGCGGAAGAGCGTCACGTTGCCGTTGCGGAACGTGCTTCCCTCAGCCGTCACAAGCTCCCGGACGAACTGGTCGTAGGGGCGATTGGTCCGGAACGCCTCGCGGATCCAGTTGTCGTAGTTGAGCGTCGCCTTGATGCCGACGCGGTAGGGGTTCGGGCGGAGGAGGTCGGCCCACTTGTTCGCCCAGTGTTCGGCGTATTCAGGGTTGTCGAGGAGGCTGTCGACGAGCCGTTCCCGCTTGTCGGGGGACGAGTCGGCGAGGAACGCCTTCGTTTCGTCGACGGTCGGAACGCGGCCGATGATGTCGAGGGTCGCGCGGCGGAGGAACGTGTGGTCCGGAGCGGGC
>JAEYWB010000663.1 GCA_023429275.1 Planctomycetota bacterium | reverse complement strand
CCAGAGTCCTGGGCCAGCTTCGAGCGACTGGACTCGATCGCAAACCGCTTTCGGATTTCCTCGAAGAGGCGATCGTCTGTTCGCCAGGCGCAGGCGAGAGTTGAGGTTGGTCCGCACGATCAATGAGTGGAGTCATCGGAGGTCGCCGCTGGCTTTGAACCGGTCAACTGATCTTCGATCCAATATCGAAGACTGTGGAGATCGCCCGGGGGCTGAGACGTTGCGATTTTCTGTCGCTGCTGCTTGGGATCGACGACGTAGACCGACGTCCACGTCCCGGTTTCACCCCGGACCGGCGTCGAATCGGCCGCCTGCAAGGGGTGAGTGAAGACCCACTCCACAAGATCGTAAACCGGCAAGGCCTTCTCTCTCGTCAGGCGGATCGTGGCATCCGACTCACGAAAATCACGTTTGATAACACTGATCATGAATTCCTTGTCCGATTCACGACGGACGTCGAAGTAGAGATTTCCACCCCCTTCGGTTCGCCACTCAAGCACCTGGACATCGACCCGAATCGTCTCGGGGACCGCCGGGTGAATGCTGCATCCGACGGCAACGAGCAGGCTGTACAGCATCCGTCTCGAGGAATCGTTCACGGCTTCTCTCCAGAGTTTGAACCTGCTGCCGGCTTCTCCTCGAGCATCTGCCGGATCGCCAGTGCGATTGCCGAGAAGCGTCCCGCGTTCGTGGTCTGATCCGGCTTGGGAAGATCTGGAAACCCTCGCTTTGCGTGGAAGATGAATCGCTGATCCCCGTATTGCAGGATGACGTCGACTCCATCCGCCACACTCATCGGAGCGATTTCCTCCGGAAGAGCGAGCAGGTCGAGTGCCGCAAAACTCGCGGCAAGGCGATCCACCTGTTCACTCGTCAGCTGGCCTTCAGTCACCACCGGCTTGCCGTTCTGAGGAATCGTCCGAAGCCAGGCGCCGGCGGGCTCAATTGTGCACGTCCACCCCGTTCCGCGGCCGAAGAAGCCACCGGTGTCCTTGAGGATCAGTCGGGCCTTGAGCACTCCATGTTCACGAAGGTAGGTCGACCCGTCTTGGGGTCCGGAGCTCTCGCTTCCACGACCCGTCGGACGTGGGTCCTGATCGCCGATCGCGAATCGGCGATCCAGCGATGCCTGAAGCCGTTCGATCGACTCCTGAAGAACGTCCTCCGTCGTCGCCGGGCGCTTCCTGCGCAGAAGAAGCCCGTAGAGGGCCGCTTCTTCCGGCCCGCGGACGCTGAGGCGAATCCCCCCGCCGGCCGCAATACGACGCAGAGCTTCGGCATCAGGTCGCGCGTTCAGAAAAATGCTCTCGCGGTCGGGTGATCCGATCTTTCGATCGAGCCGAAAACCGATGAAAGCTCCGCGGGAGTCTTTCAGGATGCAGGCGATCGTTCCCCCATCTTCGAAAACGGCCGCATCCACAATCTCGATCGGTTCCACCATCTTGAGGACGAGCGGCGGAACGTTCGTGTACATCCGCCGCACGAGTTCAATGCGCTCCGTCTGCTCATTCGCGTGGGCCGAGATGGCCGGCATCATCATCATCGCCGCAAGGATGCCGTGACGCAGGCCTGACGACCTCGACGACTGTGGCAGTGACCTGTTTGCGGACATCGGATTGATTCCCTGGGCAACGGCCAAAGCCGGATCTTCGTCGGACAAAGTTTCAAAGTGCCTTCACCCGCGATTCCACTTCGCTGCGGAATTGGTCCCATCGTTCGACGTCGACTTGAGGCGTTGCCGCCAGCTCCTCCACGTCCATCTTCAATAAGAGCGCGATCCGGTAAGCCGCCCAGTTCTGGACGCTGAGTTCACGCCACCAATGACCGGCGCATCCTTCGTATCTCGACGGATCGGAGACGGTTCGACGAACCGATCGATCGTGCAGAAAGCCGGCGAGCAGTGTGACGACCCGCTTGAGCTGGTCTGGAGCAAGATCCCCGGAGTTTCCGAGACGGTGCAGGATTTCCATCCGCACGCCGATCTCGGCGCGAGCCGCCGAATTCGAAAGTGCCTCCCACGTGGCCGGCCGATCGTCTTTGAGGCACAGTCTCGCGAGATCTGCCTGGGAACAGTCTGTGTAGCGACCGACCGTCTGCGGCGGCATCCTGGCAATCACCTCTGGCAGGAGTGCCTTGAATCGTTCGCTGTCCACCTGAGACAGCATTTCGAGCGCTTCGATCCGGCGACCGAAGACAGGGTGCGCCACACCGTGTGCCAGGGCGTCAGCCTTCGTCGTCTGATCGAGAGTGGCATGAGCAATCGCATATGTTACCTGCCACGTCGGAATGTCTGGCCGTCGCGCCAGCAGGTCCGTGTAAACGTCTGGCAGGCGGTTCGAATACTTCCGAGACAGGCAGGTCAGAATCGCATCGTAGACCCGCGTTGCCTGAGGCGCGCGCGGAACGACCGTCCGCATCAGGTAGTCCTCTTCCTTCTCCTCACGCACCCGATTCCACCAGACCCGTGCGTCGTCCTGGCTGACAAGAGATGTCGGCGTGACCTTCCATGCCAGGCCGTCGTCACCGGCGAATTCCCGCACGACGTTGCCAATCAGCCTTCCGACTCGCGGAATCGATGGCGGTGAACCGTCGAGCGGCTGAGCCAGCGAGCGGGTGAGACGAGAGTCATCCAGATGCTCGAGAAGAGTCGGAAGGGAATCCCAGCCACCCTGGATCAGCCCCATGAGCGGCGCAGGCTCTGCAATGACTGGCCGGCTGTCGAACAGCAGGGCATCTGCCTCAACGAGTTCATCGACAAGTCGGGCGGGAGTTCCCGGGGCCGCCTGACTCGGCTTCAACGTCAGCTCCAGTGCGCCGAGCAGTTCAACGCGATCGGGAGTTTGAAGTTGCGGCGCTCGAGGGAGCAGATCGGACATTCGGCGAAGCGCCTGCGACCGATCAGTCCCGGTGGTGACAAGCTGGTTCCCGTAGTGGGCCCAGGCGATGGACTGCAGGACCTCAACGTCCGTCTCGCCCGGCGGCTGGTAGAAGACCGATTGACGGTGTCCGCAGGAGCCCTTTGTCTCTGAGCGGATGAGTGCGTCGGCCATCTTCTCAAGGCGGCGGTGACGGCATTGAATGGCCGTCGGCAGTGCGACCTTGATCGGAAACTTTGACCATTCGCTGGCCGTTGCGATCTCGCCCGGCAATCTGGCGTCGTTGGTGAGTGGGATCAGCGATGAGACCTGCGACGCGTCCAGGTTGATCACCTCTGTTCCGATCAGCAGCCGCTTCGTGGCGTCGTCCGTCGAAAGGAGAAAGCCGATGAGATACCGGGGAGCATGGAGAGGAATGTCTCCCCGTTCCCGATCATCAACCACTTTCATTTCATACAAGGTCGCGACCAGGGGCGTGTCTTCCGGAGGCAGTGGCAGTCCCAGCTCGGTGTATTCCTGCGATAAGCGATTCCAATCCACATGTTTCCGAGGCGCCTGCCGCTCCGCGTCGGACTCGCGTCGTTGCGAAACTTCAGGACCGGAGCCCGCATTCCTCGGGGGGGCTCCATTTCCCGAAGACTTCTCGACATAGACACGCTCGAAGACCTCCTCCCCCTCGACGCGGTCGACCAGCGCGATCTCGGCTGGCGTTGTGATGACAGTCAGAACAAAACCTGTCGGCTCGGCCAACGACCAGCGGATTCTGATTACGTCGCCTTTGACAGAGTGCACCAGGTCGACATCGCGAATCTGAACGTGAAATCCAGATGATCGCTGACTGCCTGCGGAGACGTAAGTCAGCATGAATCGCTTGAAGTCGATCTGTGGCTTTCCAAGCCGGGCTTCGACTCGTTTGGCGACATCTTCACCGAGTGCCCGCACAAGCCCTGATCTCGAACGGATCACTCGATATTCCGCCGGCACGTCCCATTGCGAGGGGCCCTGGAGCTCCATTCGTTCCCTGATTTGCAACGATCTGTTTTCGTCGCCCGAGGTCGCGGTCACCGGGGCGAGAAGCATCATCGTGACAAGCATGGTGACGGAGGGCCGACTCAGACGGATCCTCGCTGAGATCCTCCACCAGCCAACGTTGTCAGTGATTACGGCCATGCCAATTCTCATCGTCGGTGGTTCAGGAACCTTCAGGACACGGTCGATCCTGGAGGCGCGCTCACTCATGCAGATCACGGCGTCACTCGGCTTCCGGGCGTGTGCCCAGTCTGCAACTAGGGGGCCAAATCGGCGGCAGCAACAAATCGTGATGGGGAAGCACATTCATTGTGACAGTTCAGTTAGATCACGCGCACACACTGTGCGGAAGCCGCGCGCGATGGACCGGTACGTTCCCGCATCCTTCAGGCGTGCCTGGGCTGCCCACAGGCTCTCTTCCAGGTGCCGGTGTCGGTCGCGTGATGGATCTCGGCCGAGAGGATCGCTCCGGTCTTCAGGTCCGCTGCATTCAGTCGGCAAGACGGCTTCGGACCGGTTCAAGACCAACGACCGGCATCTCAATACGCCGGGTACGCCGGAACGTTCTCTCGAAGAGTCCCCCCACAAATGAGGATTCTCCGCGTTCCGTCCGCGCAAGGTCGAAGAGTGGAAGCAACGAAACCCCTGGGAAAGCCAAGGGTTTCGAGAGCAT
>JAEYWB010000072.1 GCA_023429275.1 Planctomycetota bacterium | reverse complement strand
CCCCCCGATCAGGTCCCGCGCGGAATGGCTCGCCGCCCGCAGGGAGCTGCTGGCCGCCGAAAAGGCCCTGACCGCCCGTTACGATGAGGTCAACGCCTCCCGCCGCCGGCTGCCGATTGTCAAGCTCGACAAGAGCTACACGTTCGAGGGGCTCCGACTTCAACTACGACTTCCATGTCACGCTCGACAAGAACGTCGTGACGCTGGAGCACAACTTCCGGGACGAACAGGAAATCGAGGCCCGGAAGGCGAAGGAGCCGTATTTCGCCGGTGGAGAAACGCACGGGCTGAGCGTCTTCTTTCAACTGGGAAACGACGTTTACCACACGTATTCGACCTATGCCCGTGGGGTCGAAAGCCTGACAGACTCGTACCGCCTGCTCGACGTCACCCCCTACGGCCGACAGGAGGACTTCGAGGATTCTCCCGACGGATGGCCACAGAAGCCGACCTACGGCTGAGCCGGATCTCCTCGTGAAAAATGAATTCGTCGTCAGCCTCCCGGAGACGAGCGTTCTGATTCTGCCGGTGCCTGGCCGCTGATCGGAAATCGTCTTCTCCCTTCGTTTCTGATTCGGTACCCTTCCCCCGCGCTGAAGGCTTTTTCGTCAGGGAGAGGGTCGACATGGTTCGGCAAGGACGCCGCAATTCCCGATGGCTGATCGCAACGGCATTGCTTTGCGGTACCGCACTGGGCTGGCGTTACGCAGGGGCCGCCGGATTCTTCGGCCGTGACAGCCGGTCCAGATCCCCCCAGACTACCCAGGGGGCCAAGCCGTCCTCTCTTCCTCCTGGAATTGTTCCTGCCCCACCGGCGTCGCGGGAACCTCTCCCCCGGACGGCCGCAGCCACTCCTGCGGCGACCGACAAGGCCGCCGCGACATCCGACCCGCTGATGCAGCTCGTCGATCGGGCCATCGCGCAGAACAGCCGGCGGTTCCTCGACGTCACGCCGGGCAGCTCCCAGCAGAATTCTCCGTGGCAGATCATGCACGGGGTTCTTGCCTACCGGAACGACTTCCAGCTCAAGATCAACGAGCCGACCGGCCCGCGCAAGATCAGCGCAATCCAGTACATCTCCAATGAGGCGACGTACCGCAACGAGCACTGGTTCGAAGCGACGCCCTACGGCGGCCGCGCTCATCCGTTTAACGTCCCCTACTGGTTCGAAGGTCACGTCAACCAGTTCCTGGCCATCCTGACGATGTCGAACCTCCCCTTGAACCACGAGTTCAAGGTTGCGGGGGGCAAGGTCGTCACCATGGCGGACATGGTTCGCCACGCCCAGCGGACGACGAGCGGCAATGTCGAAGTTTCCTGGACGCTCTGGTTCCTGACTCACTACCTGGATCCGGACTCCGAGTGGCAGAACATGCACGGCCAGAAGTGGAGTCTGGCAAGACTGGCTGAGATTCAGACGGCAGACGGCGTACTCGATTCCCCCTGTGGTGGAACGCACGGCCTCTTCGCCCTCGCGTACGCACGAAACTCGTACCTTCAGAAGCATGGTGAGCTGCGCGGCCCCTGGCTTGCCGCTCACCAGAAAGTTGAGCAATACATCCAGCACGCCAGAAACGTGCAGAACCAGGACGGCTCGTTCTCGACGAAGTTTTACCGCCAGCGGGAGTTCAGCTTCGACTTCGCGGAACGGATCCGGGCCTCCGGGCATATGCTCGAGTGGCTGATGATGGGGCTCCCCACTTCGCGGCTGCAGGAACCCTGGGTTCAGAATGCGGTTCGCTCGCTGGCGACCGATCTTACGACCACCGTCAACCAGACGATCGACCCCGGACCGCTCTATCACGCCTGCCACGCCCTCGTGCTGTACCGGCAGCGGACGCGGCCGAACGTGCCGCTCCCGATCGCCCTCCCTGTCCAGCCGGCGCCGGAACCGGCCGCTCCGCGTCCTACCCAGACTGCCGAACGTCCAGAGAATCCGACTCGCCCCATCAGCTCGGGCGTTCCGATTCCGAGTCCGCTCAAGGAGACGTCGCTCCCCAACGTCGTCATGCCCGATCTGCCGAAGCCGGCCCCGCCGATCAAGCTGGTTCCGGCTCCGGTCCCCGCTTCGCCGTCTGACGCCGTCGCGACCCCGGTTGCTCCCATGCCGATGCCAGCGGCTGAAGTCAAGGTGCCGCCGGCGACTCCCTCACCAAAGCCCCAGCCTTCTGGAGAACCCAAGGCCGAGCCGACCGTTCCACCGCCGCCTCCTCTTCCGGTTCTGGTCAGTGAAGACGACTTCGTTCCGATCACCCCTCCCGTGGCGGTCGAATCGGAGATCTCCGGAGCCTCGGCAACGATCATCGCCCCGCCCCGTCGCAGGCTGATGCCGATCGAGGGAAGGCCGCTGCTGATGCCGGCCCCGCGGCTCCCCGAACCGCAGTCGCTCGTTCCGGCCGCTCCCCTGCTGCCGGAGCCGATTGAGCTTCCCCCTTCTCCTCCGAAGGTCGACTGAGGCGAGGTCTTTCGAGACAATCGCCGCCATGAACGCACGTCGATGGCTGCGACCTCTCGTGTTGATCCTTTCCGCCGCGGCGGTGCCGGCGAACGCGGAAGTCATTCGCCTGGCGGTTCGCGGAACTGACCAGGGGCCGAAACGCCAGCGGCTTGTCGAATGGACGGTGCCCGAAACGCTCCGGACGGCGCCACTGACGCTCCGACGCGGCGAAACCGTTCGGCCGGCGCAGCGAAGCCCCGATGGGGCACGGCTCCTCTGGATCGAAGAGGCTGGCACCGGGCAGGAGCCTCGACTGCTGTACGATGTCGAGACGTCAGGCGACGTCCCGGCTCCGAAGCCGACCGCGGAGGCGGTCGGGACCGACGAGTCCATCGACCTGGTCGTTACCGGTTCGCCGGTGCTGTCGTACCACGTCGCCCCACGGCTCCCTGAAGGTGTCGATGCTGTTTACCGGCGGAGCGGGCACATTCATCCGCTGCGCAGCCCGGGTGGCCGCGTGCTGACGGACGAGTTCCCCGAGGACCATCGCCACCAGCACGCCATCTTCTTCGCCTGGGTCAACACCCGGTTCGAAGGCCGGCACGTCGACTTCTGGAATCAGCCCGCCCGCGAGGGGCTCGTCGAGCATCGCCAGGTCGTCGCAAAACACTCCGGCCCGGTCCAGGCGGGCTTTCATGTGCGGCTGGCGCACTCCGAGAAGCAGAAGGATGAGGAGGCTCGGCCGGTCCTTCACGAGGACTGGATCGTCTCGGCGGTCCGCCTCGGGAACCAACATGTCGTTGACCTGGAGTCCCGGCAGCGGGTGGCGACCTCCTCGCCCCTTGAGATCCTCAAGTATCACTACGGGGGAATGGGAATCCGCGGCGCGGCCGAGTGGGGCCTCAAGGAAAAGGGGGGCGAGGGATGCGAGTTCCTGACCAGCGAAGCCGCGGATCGAAAAATGGGTGACCAGGCTCATTGCCGCTGGGTGCGACTGTCGGGGACGGTCGACGGAAAACCGTGCGGGCTGGCGGTGCTCGGACATCCCGCGAACTTTCGCGCTCCACAGGCCGTTCGGATCCATCCGGCGATGCCCTACTTTGCCTTCAGCCCCTGCATCGACGGGCCATTCACGATTGATGACTCGAAGGAGCATGTCTCCCGCTACCGGATCGTCGCCTTCGATGAGGTCCCGACGGCTGAGTTCCTCGACTCCCTCTGGTCGGACTACGCCATCCCCCTCGCTGCGGCCGCAATCGAGGACTGAAAGCCTCCACGTCGCGACCACCGATCCCCTCTCCCTCGGCACCGCGGCCTTTGGTCGTCTGTCGGGCAGTGATGCGGACGATGGCTTCGCCAGATGAGAACGCGGGCCGGGAGTTCTTTCGCTCAGCCCCGATGATCCACGGATTTTGAGCCACCATGTCCAAGCAGGTTGAGATCGTCGCACCGAGCGTTCTCTCGCCGGATGACTCAGCGACGTTGCAGCAGTGGCTCGTCAGCCTCGGAGACGAAGTCTACGCCGGCGAGCGAATCGCGGAGATCGTCGTCCCTGGGATTCTCGTCTCGGTCGCCGCCCCCTGCTCGGGGCGGCTCATCGAGATCATGACCGGGCCGCTCGGCCAGGTCCTGCAAGGGCAGGTGCTGGGACGGATTCAGCCGGACGCCGAGTAGCGGAAACGAAAAACGCCGCCTGGAGGGATCAGCTCCGGGCGGCGCGAAAGACTCGGATTCTCGTTCGACGACAACTCTCGACAGTTCACCTGACGTGCTGCGCGGCCTTCTGGGGGACGCGGCGTTCTGACTACCACTTCGGCTTTTCGTTCGACGGCGGAGCACAGGCGATGGCGCACTCGTTCTGGTCGCATTCATCGATGTTGTCGGTGAAGTGCGAGCCGGCGACGAACGATTCGCAACCGTGCTTCTTGCGGACGCTGAAGCCGCTGAAGCAGTAGGACTGGTTCAGCTCCCCGAACGCTTCGCCGACGTCGTTGAGCTCGGCGGCGATCGAGTGCTGGACTTCGCTGAGGCCGACGACGAGGCCGATCACGAGGATCGTCGCGACGAGCACCAGTTCCGCGGAAATGATGAAGCCGCTCTCGTCGGCCAACAGGTTACGCAACATCGAACTGTCCTTTACTGAAACTTGGGAAAGGGATGGTTCTGGAATCGCCCCCGAAACAACGGAGGCGTTCGGTTTCGCTGGATTCGGCGCGCACGCTGAGCGCGGCGGTTTTCAACAAGACACGTCAGAAAGATTTCCGAGGGGGGAACGGCCATTCGGCCGAAGAGCCACCGCGGGGCAGAAGCCACCCGGCTGATGGAGCCAAGGGCGTCATTGGGAGAAAAGCAGCGGCCGTGCCGCGAGCCGGGAGAAAGACCCTCGGAGACGCAGGGATACCCCTCGTCGCCGGTCAATCGTAAAGCAAATACCAAGCGCCGCGCTCAGGGCACTGAACGGCGCGGCGAACCACAGCAATCTGCGGTGTGCTAACAGACCTGAACGCGCGAAGCGCTCAATCTGTCCAGTGGTCTGAACAGATCGAGGCCTCTTGTCGTCCCTGGAGAGTAAAGCAGGTGGCGTGCCGGTCGTGACGACTCTGCCAGGTTCGCGAGTTGAACGGCAATGTTGCGCCTCGACTGCGCCCCCATCCTCAGGCCGGGAGGAGAGGTCACGCCGAGGCGACCGCTTCGTCCGGTTGTCGGGACGTGGGGGGATCCCGCCACGCAATCAGGATCAGGAGAGCGGCGAGCATCGGCAGACAGCCGGTGACAGCGAACGCAATGTCATAGGACTTTGTCTCGTCGACGTGCCGGCCGAACAGCACGTGGAGCTGGGAGACGGGAATCCATGCGACGGTTCCCAGGATGCCGGTCACCTTGCCCTGCGACTTCGAGGAGATCTCCTGCGCGAAGGCGTAGTAACACGGGAAGAGGCCAAGCGCTCCCGCCGCAACCACCAGCATAGCTGCCGGCAGCCATGGCCCCTTCAGCCACGGGGTGGCGAGAGTCATCATCGTGCAGAGGGCGCAGATCGAAAACCCGTAGGCACGGGCCCGGTTGCGAGAGATTCCGCGGCGCGTCATCACGACAGTCAGCCATCCGATCGCGAGACAGCCAAGGTCGGCCACGAGCCCGAACGCGACCAGGAACCACCGTCTTTCGGTTGGCGTGTAACCCCGACCTTTCTCGAGGAACGGCGTCTGCCAGACCCGGATGAGGTGCCAGGTGATGTTGATCGTGATGACCATGACGACGAGCATCGCGATCCGCTTCATCCACCAGGTACTCGTCGCTTCACCCGCCGAAGGGGTGTCAGGTGCCGCCTGCTCCAGTGGCAGGAGATCGTTCTTGGAGACGCTCGCCAGCCAGAGTCCGGCCCAGCCGGCCCCGATGAGACCGATGACGTAGAACGGCAATCGCCACTGGCCCGGAAAGAGCCAGAGCATGAACATGATCAGGATGGGAGTCACGATCGCCCCGACCGATGAACCGCTCTGCAGCAGGCTGTTTCCCCAGGTCCGTCGTTCGGGCGCCAGGAGCCGCTGCGTCGTCTGCAGAGCGCACGGCCAGTGGGCCGCCTCAAAAAAGCCGAGCAGCGTCCGCGTCAGCAGCAGGTCCTCGTAGTTCCGGGAGAACCCGGTCGCAAAGCCCGCGACGGACCACAGGGTGAGCATCAGCGGGTAGAACCACCGCAGCGGAACGATGTCGGCGACGACACCCCAGGTGATCGACCCGGCGGCGAAGGCCAGGCCGAAATACTTCTCGACGCGACCGTACTGCTCTTCAGACAGGGAGAACTCCCCCTTGATCTGCTGCTGAAGGTCGTTGAGCGTCAGACGATCCATGTAGTTGATCGTCGTCGCCAGGAAGAGGAGTCCGCAGATCCAGTAGGTCCAGGCGGTACTCCTCGTGGAGTCGGGAGAGGAGACCGGGGACGAAACAGAAGCCATAAAGCGATCCAGTCGGAGCCGTAAGATGAGTCAGCGAAAGGAGGAACAGGTTCTTGCGGCGCGGAAGGGATTGTGACGACCTCGCGGTAGCATCGGAAGTCTGTGATGCGAAGTCGCGCGGCTTCATCGACTTGACGCCCTGGCGCGCCGCCGGTCACCCTCTGTTGAGAGTTCGCGTCGCGCCGCTTTCGAAAAGAGTCCGATTGAGCCCGTTGGAGCTGCCCGGTGCCAAGGCTGTTTGTCGCCATTGATCTGCCGGTTTCCGTGAGGGCCGCCCTGTCTGCAATCCAGCCGCCAGCCGTTCCCGGCCTCCGGCTCGTCGATCGCTCCCGCATGCACCTGACGCTGCACTTCCTCGGGGAGGCCGACACGGGTCTCATTTCGTCCGCCCTGCAGGAGGTCGCAGCTCCTCCCGTTCCTCTGGCGATTCAAGGCGTCGGCCGGTTTGGCGGCAAGTCAACAGTTCTCTGGGCTGGCGTACGGGAGACCGGGGAACTGTCGAAACTGCATTCGAGAATCGCCGCCGCGCTCAGCGGGGTCGGTTAAGTCCCGGAAAGCCGTCCCTACCACCCGCATGTCACGCTCGCTCGATGCGAGCCTCGCGTCCCGGCGGCCGTCGTGATGCAGTTTCTTGACCGTCATGCCGGTTTCGCCCTGCCAGGCTTTCTCGTCGACAGGTTCCATCTCTACTCGAGTGAATTGAGCCTGGACGCCCCGGTCTACCGACGCGAGGCGACAATCGGACTGGCCGGTGGGAGCTGATCGTCCGGTCGCGGCCGGCACCGGCCACTGACTGCACTTCCCTGCCCGACGGGATATTCGGCCGATTCCTTACGATGGAGACATCGTGTCTTGACTTTGTCTGCGGGTGCATTACAGTCGTAATACACACATGCAAAAGGACTCTCTCCAGTTCCAGGTGAGCCCCACTTCCGGGGTTCCGATCTACCGGCAGATCATGGACCAGGTTCGGGCCATGATCGCCGGAGGACGGGTGAGTTCCGGAGATGTCCTTCCGAGCGTTCGCCAGATGGCGGCTGACCTCGGCGTCAACATGATGACCGTCTCCAAGGCGTACGCGAAACTCGAAGCGGAAGCGGTCCTTGAACGCTCGCGTGGCAAAGGGATGGTCGTCGCCGCACCCCTGACCAACGGCAGCGTCGCCCAGCGGCAGCAGGAGGTGCGGCCGCACCTGGAGACCGGAGTGGTGCGAGGGCGACAGCTCGGACTGAGCGACAGGCAGATCCTCGACGTGGTGCAGTCCCTCCTGCGCGAGCAGGACTCTTGAGGCGGGAACAGAAATCATGAGCGACTCCGTGATCGAAGCCGAAAAGGTCGTCAAACGGTTCGGAACGAAGACCGTCCTCGACGGGCTGACACTGCGAATCCCACAGGGGCGCGTGACCGGCCTTGTCGGGACGAACGGGGCCGGCAAATCGACCCTGATCAAGTGCCTCCTTGGCCTGCTGAGACCTACGGAGGGATCGTGCCGGATTCTCGGCCGCGACTCCTGGAGCCTGACGGACGTCGAGAAAGAGTGGGTCGGCTACGTCCCGCAGGAGATTCAGCTCTACCCCTGGATGAAGGTCAAACATCTCGTTCGATATGTCGGGGCCTTCTATCCGACCTGGGATCAGCCTTGGGTCGAGACGCTCCTCGACCGCTGGGAACTTCCGCGCGAGGATCGCTTCGGGCCGCTCTCAGTCGGCCAGAAACAGAAGCTGGCGCTGGTCCTCGCGCTCGGACACCATCCGAAGCTCCTCATCCTCGACGAGCCGGTCGCCAGTCTCGATCCTGTCGCCCGGCGACGGTTCCTCGAGTCGATCCTCGCGATTGCCGAAGACCAGCAGCACACGATCCTCTTCTCCACCCACATCACATCGGACCTCGAGCGGGTTGCCTCGCATGTGGCGATCCTCAAGGAGGGACGAATCGTTTACGACGACGAACTCGACCTTCTGAAGGACCGCGTCAAACGCCTCCGGATCGAATCGAGCCGGGATCTTCCTCCCTCGTTCTCGATCACGGGATCGCTGCGGACGGAGGTCCGAGGGAGGCACGCGCTCGTCGCCGTCTCGCGGATCGACGACGCGCTGATCGATGACATTGAGCAACGGTGGCAGGCAACGGTTGCGGTCGAAGATCTGAACCTTGAAGAGATCTTTCTCGAGATGCACGACGGCGTTCCGCCGGTTCCGACCGGTACGGCGTCTCCGGTCTGAACGTGTCTGAACTGCCGGATTCGGCCATCGATTTCCTTCACACTTCTCGCGACGTGCTCCAATGCTCGACCGCCTGATGCAAGTTGTGCGCGTCTTCGTCTCCCGGCCGTGGGTCTGGCTGATGAGCGCGATCGCGCTGTTTCAGGTCTTCCCGGCCTGGATGATTACCCGCGGCGGCTCGAGCCAGTCGGTCGTCTCGGCGCTCCCTGAGGT
>JAEYWB010000064.1 GCA_023429275.1 Planctomycetota bacterium | reverse complement strand
TTAAACCCCACACACCCACGACCGTTTCGCCGCGGGCTCCCGAGACGACTCTCCCTCCCCGTTCGAGAGGACGTCCATGATCGACTTTGCCGCGGGCCGCGAGATCGTCGTACCAGGCGTTCCAGTCGTTCAGTGCGGATTGCCGCTGCGGCGGAGTCATCGCCTCGTACACCTCTGGCGTGGTGTCACGGAAAATCAGCATGTAGGAGCTGGACATCGACGACCTGGCAGACCGGGTGAAGACGGAAGTTCCTCACTGTGCAGCGGCCGGGAGAGAGAATCAACCGTGGAACTCCTGCTCCGGAATGAGGTTCGGATTTTTCGAAGAATCCTGGTGAGGCCTGTCGAATTCCGCGGGCCTCACTCGACGTGTTGTTGAGGTCGCCGCTGTCACGGCGCCTCGTGTGATGGATCTTTCATCCTGACTCGGGAGACCCCCATGATCGTTCAGTCGTATCTCAGCTTCGAAGGCCGTTGCGAGGAGGCCTTCAACTTTTACGTCGAGAAGCTCGGAGCAAAGCTCGACATGATGATGCGTTTCAAGGAGAGCCCCGAGCCCTGTCCCGAGGGGATGATTCCCCCGGGCTCGGAAAACAAGATCATGCACATGAGCTTCCACGTTGGTGAAACGTTGCTCATGGCGACCGACGGCAACTGCGCCGGCAAGACAGGCTTCCAGGGAATCTCCCTGGCCCTCTCGGTGCCGACCGTCGAGGAGGCGAATCGGATCTTCTCTGCCCTGGGCGAAGAGGGGCAGGTTCAGATGCCGATCGGGAAGACCTTCTTTTCCCCCGCGTTTGGGATGGTGGCCGACAAGTTCGGCGTCAACTGGATGATCCTCGCCACCCCGTGAGCCGGTGATCTCCGACAGGGATCCGCGGGGCAAGTCTCGAGTGCTTCAGACAACTATCGAAAGGAAACGGCCATGCGATTCATGCTCGTGACTTCTCCCCGCCAGGGTGGTGAGCCTTCCGGGCCTCCCGATCCCCGGCTGGTCGCCGCAATCGATCGCCTGTGCGACGAGATGAGTCGCGCGGGGGTACTCCTCGAAACAGGAGGGATGGGCCCGACGACCCGGATGAGGCTTGGCGGAGGGGAGATCCGGATTGTCGACGGCCCCTACGCCGAGTCCAAGGAGGTCGTCGGAGGATATGCTGTCGTGCAGGCCGCGTCGTTCGAGGAAGCGGTCGAGTTGACTCGACGCTTCCGCGGGATCCACCGGGAGATCCTCGGTCCCGACTTCGAGATCGACAACGAGGTCCGCCGTCTCTATGGACCCTGGGACGCCGCCGAGGCGGCCTCATGAGAACGGCCGGCGATGCGTTGATCCCTGTTAGCCGCATTGGAGACGTGACATGCGATTCATGATGCTCATGATTCCCAAGGGATACGAATCCGCAGAGCCCGGGACGGTCCCTCCGGCCGACGCTGTGGCGGCGATGATGAAATACAACGAGTCGCTGCAGAAGGCGGGAGTGCTGCTGGCGCTGGACGGGCTCCATCCCCCGTCGGTGGGGGCCCGCGTCACATTCGAAAGCGGCACGCCGAAGGTGGTCGATGGGCCGTACATCGAGTCCAAGGAGTGCCTCGGCGGATACTGGATGATCCAGGTGAAGTCGAAGGAAGAGGCGATCGAATGGGCTCGTCGCTGTCCGGCCTCTCCGAATGAAATCATCGAGATCCGCCAGGTTCAGGAGATGTCGGACTTCCCGCCGGATGTTCGGGAAGCGGCGGCCGGGTTCGAGGAGATGCAGCGGGGCGGGGCGGGGGAGAGGTGACAGGGAACAGGTGACAGGGAACAGGTGACAGGGAACAGGGGGCAGGCGGTCGCGTACGACGGTGCACTTTCATTTGTTCGCTGTTCCCTGTT
Source organism: Planctomycetota bacterium (assembly GCA_023429275.1). GTDB lineage: Bacteria > Planctomycetota > Planctomycetia > Planctomycetales > Planctomycetaceae > Planctomyces_A. Next base: position 3,949 of record JAEYWB010000064.1, on the reverse strand, counting down.
CCCTCTCCCCTCCCCGGCTTGCAAGGCCGCCACTGGCATGCTGTGATCGGCTCCCATGCCGGGAACCGATATCCACCGTACGATCGACGCCGTCTGGCGGATGGAGTCCGCGCGGGTGATTGCGGGTCTTGCGAGGATCGTTCGGGACGTTGGTCTCGCGGAGGAACTGGCGCAGGACGCTCTGGTTGCCGCCCTGGAACAATGGCCGGAGTCCGGTATCCCCGTGAACCCCGGCGCGTGGCTGATGGCGACGGCCAAGCATCGCGCGATCGATCAGATCCGCCGGCAACGGAGACTCAGGGAAAAGCATGAGGAGATCGGCCGGCAGATCGAGGCGGATCAGGAGAACGCCATGCCCGACCTTGATGCGGGCCTCGACGATGACGTCGGCGACGACCTGCTGCGGCTGATCTTCACCGCCTGCCATCCCGTGCTTTCGACAGAGGCCCGGGTCGCCCTGACGCTGCGGCTTCTCGGGGGGCTCACGATGGAGGAGATCGCCCGGGCCTTCCTCGTGGCCGAGCCGACGATTGCCCAGCGGATTGTCCGGGCCAAACGGACACTGAATGAGGAGAAGGTGCCGTTCGAAGTCCCGCGGGGGGCCGAGCTCAACGAGCGGCTCGCGTCGGTCCTCGAGGTGATCTACCTCATCTTCAACGAGGGATATACGGCCACAGCCGGCGACGACTGGATGCGTCCGGCCCTCTGCGAGGAGGCGCTTCGCCTCGGCCGGATCCTGGCCGAACTCGCGCCGGGTGAACCCGAAGTCCACGGACTTGTGGCCCTTCTGGAAATCCAGGCCTCCCGGGCTCGGGCCCGGACGAAACCCTCGGGTGAGCCGATCCTTCTCCTCGAACAGAACCGGGCGGCCTGGGACCAGCTCCTGATTCGCCGCGGACTGGCAGCCCTCGCCAGAGCCGAGGCTCTACGGGCTGAGCGGGGCTCCTATACCCTTCAGGCTGCGATCGCCGCCTGCCACGCGAGGGCCCGAGCTGCGGAGGAGACCGATTGGCCCCGGATCGCCCAGCTTTACCAGGAGCTCGGTGGGCTCGCCCCCTCTCCTGTCGTCGAGCTGAATCGAGGGGTGGCGGTCGCCATGGCGTTCGGGCCGGCCGAAGGATTGAAGATCGTGGACAGGCTGCAAGGCGTGCCGGCGATGGAGCGATACCATCTCCTCCCGAGTGTCCGGGGCGATTTCCTGTTCCGCCTCGGGCGGTTCGCCGAGGCGAAGGCCGAGTTCGAGCGAGGAGCTGATCTGACACGGAACAGCCGGGAGCAGGCCTTTCTTCAGGAACGGGCACGTCGCTGTGACAAGGAGCTCCAGTCCGCGACGACCTGAGGTGGAAAGAGTCTGTTCCGAAGGGACATTTCTTTTCCGCTTTGTGGCTGATGCGCACCCAGATGCATTTTGCTGCACGTGTGCATCCCGACCGCTCAGTAGTGCGAACTGACACACTTTCCGCTGATCGCTACGTCGATCGGTGTGTGCTGATGGGTCTGTCCAGGTCACGCCCAAGTTGCGGAGATTTCCGGTTGTGTTCACAAGATGTTCACGGGAAAGTGCTTACGGACTTCTTTCGAATAAATAACTTTGGATTTTTGTGGCCGGGCTGGCCGGAGCGGTATACGATTTGTTGTGGCAGATTCTGCCGGTTCGAGAAGAACCGCCGGTGCTTGGGAGCCACCTGAGGCTTAGCTCCCTATTCAAGGAGGAAGTCATGCTGGTTTTGACAAGGAAGGCGGGCGAATCGATCGTCATCGACGGCGACATTGTCATCAAGGTGTCGCAGGTCCAGGGCAATCGAGTGAAGCTCTGCATCGAAGCTCCCAAGTCTCATCGCATCGTGCGTGCGGAGATCATGTCGGATGCTGTCCCCGCCCCGCTGCCGAAGTTTGCCTCACGCTGTGAGCGCGAAGGTCGAAGCGGACTGTGCAACAACGCCAAGTAGCGTTGTGGGCCGAGCGCCTGAAGCAGACGTTATTTTCAAGCGCTGGGCAAGTTCTCCGTTGCGCCAGCGGGATCGTGGTGCAAGGTGGATCAGGCGCGAGAAAAGGGGAACGCCATGACTGTGGCGATCTCTTGCGTGCCGATCAGCCACATGAGGAGTCGCTCAAAACCCAGGGCGACTCCGGCAGAGGGGGGGAAGCGTCCCGTCTCCAGGGACCGAACGAGCCGACTGTCGACCGGAAGGGCCTCCTTCCCGGCCGCGACTCGTCGTGCTGATTGTTGCTGCATCCGCCAGGTAAGTTCCGCTGCATCGGCCAGTTCGTGGTAACCGTTGCACAGTTCCAGTCCATCGATGTAGAGCTCGAAACGCTCGGCAACCGGGGGAGGGCCGGGTCGTACAATGGCCAGGGCCGCCTGTGACGCAGGGAAGTCGGAAAGAAATACCGGGCCGAGCGATGGGAGAAACGGCTCCACCCGCAGTGCGAGCAGGAGATTCAGCCAGCCGTCCCGGTCGTCGGGATCGAGGCTCTCCGGAATCGGGACATCGAGGCGGCGCGCGAGCCGGATCAGATCTTCCGTTGGCCGTTCGAGCACCCGCGTCCCTACCGCCCGCTCGAAGGCCTCGTCGTAAGTCATTCGGACGAACGGATCCGCCGGTAACTGGATCGCGCGGACCCCTTCCGTCGACGCGGCTTCCCGAACGAGCGTCTCCGTGAACGTCATCTGGGCGTGGTGGTCGTCTCCGGCCCGGTACCACTCCACCATCGTGAACTCAGGATTGTGCCGAATCCCCGCCTCGCCGCGACGGAATGAGCGGGTGATCTCGTAGATCGCGTCCGCTCCTGCCGCCAGGAGACGCTTCATGGCGAATTCGGGCGAGGTCTGGAGATAGCAGGTCTCGCCGTTCGGGCCGATGCCGGGGAATGCATAGGGATCAATCCAGGCATCGACGCAGGTGTCGACGGAGAGAAGTGGTGTCTGGACTTCCCAGTAGCCGTGCTCTTCGAACAGACGCCTCATCCGCTGGAGCACGCGGGCGCGAAGCCGCAGTGCCGCGAGGGAAGCGGTCGGTCCGGTGTCGTCAGCTTCCAAATGTCGGGACAAGCTCACATCTCCGTAGGACGACCTCAAAGGTTGTCCCGCTGGGGGCTCAAATTCACGGACCCCGATCCTGGGCCACAGTCAGACGTTCCAATCACGGGAGTGGGCCGCTCGGCAATGCTCGAGGTACCTATGAGGTACTACGCTCTACGGTCGTATCGCCACGTTGACCGAAGACGCTCTGCGTCAGGCTCCAGCCGGAACATGCGGCTCCACGAGTTCACGGACGGTTTCGTGAAGCGGGCCGTTGGAAGCGAGGATCGTCGAACGGGTCAGCAGCAGCGGCGTGCCGCGGCAGGTCGTCACTTTCCCCCCGGCCTCTTCGACGAACAGCCGGCCGGCCGCGAAGTCCCACGGGGAGAGCAGGTACTCGAAATACGCGCCGAACCGCCCGGTCCCGACGTAGCACAGGTCGAGGGAGGCCGCCCCCATCCGCCGGATGCAGTGGACTCCGCGGCGAAAGACGTCGCCCACTGCGGCGACCGTCCCCTCCATCAGCGGGCCGCGGTCATAGTAGAACCCGGTTGCGACAAGCACCTTTTCGAGGTTCGTCGCCGGCGAGACGTTTGCGGGCTCGTCATTGAACCAGGCGCCCTGGCCGGCCAGGGCGACGTACCACTCGTTGTAGATCGGGTTGTGAACGACACCGCAGACCGGCATGCCCTGTTCGTAGTACGCGATCGACACGGCGAACTGAGGGACGCCGTGGAGGAAGTTCGTCGTGCCGTCGAGCGGATCGATGATCCAGAGGCGGTCGGAATCGGCGGCGTCCCGATGGCTTTCCTCGGCCAGGATCTTGTCGTCCGGGAAATGTGTGCGGATGGTCGCAATGACGGTCCGCTCCGCCTCCAGATCCGCTTCCGTCACGACGTCGGGGCCGTCTTTGACCCGGACGGTAAA
>JAEYWB010000260.1 GCA_023429275.1 Planctomycetota bacterium | reverse complement strand
AATGAACTCGTCTACATCGACTGAGCTACGAAAGAACCCGGAGATGTCAGACGAGGAGGCGATCGAGATCGCACGAAGGGTCGCTGACGGCGAAGGCTGGCCCTGGCTCCTTCCGGTCGAGGTGACGGCGTCGCGGGCGCGCTGGTTCATTGGACCGCGAGTCTGGCAGGTCGCGACCAATTCCCGAGCCCGCGGATGCAATATCCGGGTCCAGCTGGACACCTCGGGACGGGTTCTTTCGAAGGCATTCTGCCCGCGGTGACACGAGGGCACGCTCCCCTGTTTCGCGCGCCGAAGTCTGTACGGATGACCCCTGTGCGATAGGGCGCAGCGGCTGCGGCACTGGGCCTCAACGGCGCTTGCGGTCAGATCAATTCCGCCGCATACTTTCTTGACACTTCATTAAGACTTCAGTTTTCGTCTCAACGGCTCCAATCTCGCTCGTCCGTTGGAACTGTCACTCGTCATTCCGGTCTTCAACGGGGCGCAGACGATCGAATCGGTCGTCGAGGCGGCGATTTCAGTTTTCTCCTGGGACCCCTTTCGCGAGCAGAGCCAGAGGCTTCCTGCCTCCTTCGAGATCGTCCTCGTCAATGACGGATCACGCGACGACAGTGAGCGCGTCTGCCACAGCCTCGCGGAGCGTCATCCCGGCACCGTCCGATTCCTTCAACTCTCCCGCAACTTCGGCGAGCACCAGGCCGTGCTGGCGGGACTGGCGGAATCGCAAGGCGACTACTGCGTCATCCTCGACGATGACGGCCAGCACCCGCCAGAGGAGGCCCTGCGGCTCTGGCGGATCGCGAGCGAGCGGGGCTGCGACGTCGTCTACGGCCACTACCGCGAGAAGCGGCATCACTGGTTCCGCAATCTCGGCAGCCGCTTCAACGGCGTGGTGGCGACCTGGCTCCTGAAGAAGCCGGCAGGACTCTACCTTTCGAGCTTCAAGGTGATGAACCGGTTCCTGGTGCGGGAGGTCATCCGCTACCGGGGCCCCTTCCCCTACATCGACGGGCTGATCTTCCAGGCGACCGACCGGATCGAGCAGATCGAGGTCGCGCACCGGGACCGGGCCGCCGGGCGGTCGGGCTACACGCTGCGGAAACTCGCGCGGCTGTGGCTCAATATGTTCCTCGGCTTCTCGGTCGCCCCCCTCCGGGCCGCCAGCCTGCTCGGCTTCGGCACCGCGGCGTTCAGCGCCCTGACGCTGGTGATGATCGTCGTCGACAAGCTGGTCTGGAATCCGGAGGTTCCGGTCGGCATTCCGACGGTGCTGATCTGCGTCTCGCTCTTTGCCGGACTGCAGATGTTCCTCCTCGGCATGCTCGGCGAGTACATCGGCCGGATCGTTCTGACGCAGAACGGCCAGCCGCAGTCGGTCATCCGTTACCGGATGGGGGGAAGCCCTCCTCCGGAACCAGCGGGTTCGGACGCCGAACTCCGGATCCCCCTGGCCCCGGTCGATCGAGCCCTCGAGCTCTCTTCCGATCCGGAGCTGACTGTCGAGTCCTGGCGGGGACGGGAGGGGACTCATGCCTGACCGATGGCGCGGCCGCCGGATCCTCATCACCGGCGGACTCGGTTTCCTCGGGAGCAGCCTCGCTCACGATCTCACCCGGCGCGGGGCGCAGGTCGAGATCGTCGACAGCCGTGACCCGGCGGCGTCCGATGTCCGCAGTCGGTTGAGGGGCCTTCCGAGGGAGGTTCCGGTCCACCGCTTTGACCTGCGGGATTCCGAGCGAACGACCGATGCCGTCCGGGATCAGGAGGTCGTCTACTGCCTGGCAGGTCAGGTGAGCCACGTCGCCAGCCTGCACTGTCCCGTCGCCGATCTTGAGGGGAACTGTCTCGCGACGCTGACGGTCCTCGAGGCCTGCCGCCGCGAGAATCCCCGGGTCCGGATCGTCTACGCCAGTACTCGCCAGGTCTACGGGCGCGTGTCAAAGATTCCGGTCACCGAGGAAGCGGCGGTCCGCCCGGTCGATGTGAACGGGATCCACAAGCGGGCTGCGGAGGAGTATCTCCGGCTGTATGCTGAGCAGTTCGGCCTCCGCTCCGCGTCGCTACGGCTGACGAACACTTACGGTCCGAGGATGGATGTTCGGAATGGGGACCGGGGATTTGCCGGCGTGCTGATCGGGCGGGCGCTCCGCGGGGAGCCGCTGACGATCTACGGGTGCGGCACGCAGGTGCGGGACTTCAACTACGTCGGCGATGTCGTGGCGGCGCTGCGCCAAGCGGCCGATCTCGGCGACCTTTCGGGGGGCGTCTGGAATCTCGGCGATCCCCGGCCCTGCACGGTCCGTGAGTTTGTCGACACGCGCGGGCAGGTCCTCCCGATCTCGATCCGGCAGGCCCCCTTCCCGGGAGACCTCCGAAAGATCGAGATCGGGGACTACGCCGGAGACTACACGAAGTTCCACAACGCGACCGGCTGGTCCCCCGAGGTGACGCTCAACGAAGGGCTCCGGCAGACTGTTGCGTACTTCCGGGAGCATCGGGCCGAGCTTCTCCCCGAGAGGGAAGAACAGCCTCTCCTCCGTGGCGCCGACCGGGAGAGCGCATGATCCCGGCGTTCGACTATCGCCGCGAGCTCGCCTGGTATCGACATGAAGTCGACGCCGCCGTGGCGCGGGTTCTCGATTCGGGATCGCTGATCCTCGGGCCTGAAGTGGACGCCTTCGAGCGGGAGTTCGCCGCGTACCTCGGAACGGAGCATGCCGTCGGCGTGGCCTCGGGGACCGATGCCCTGATCCTCGCGCTTCGGGCGCTCGATGTCGGTCCCGGCGATGAAGTCGTCACACCCGCGAACACGGCCGTTCCGACGGCCTCCGCAATCCGGGCGGTCGGAGCGATCCCCCGCTTCGCCGACGTCGATCCCCGCTCGCTGCTGCTGACCGCCGAGACATTGCGTCCTGCGATCACCCCCCGCACGCGAGCGATCATTCCCGTCGACCTCTACGGAGCTCCCGTCGACCTGGGCGAGATTCTCGCCGTCGCGCGAGGGCGAGAAGTGGCTGTCATTTCGGACTGTGCCCACGCTCACGGTGCGCGGTGGTGCGGCCGGCCCGTCGGAACGATGTCCGACATCGGATGCTTTTCCTTCTACCCGACCAAGAATCTCGGTGCCTGCGGCGACGGCGGACTGTGCGTCACCCGTCGGGCCGATCTGGCGGCGCGGCTCCGGACGTTGCGAAACTACGGCTACGACTCGCAGCGGATCGCACGATGCGAAGGCATCAACAGCCGTCTCGATGAGCTGCAGGCAGCCATCCTGCGAGTCAAGCTCCGCCATCTCGACGAGGGGAATGCCCGGCGGCGGCAACTCGCGGAGCGCTACCGGGACGGACTCACCGGGACGCCGTTCCGTCTGCAGGAGGTTGGCCCGGAACAGTGGCACGTCTACCACCAGTTCGTCATCCGCTGCCCGGACCGAGCCGCCGTCATCCGGAGACTCGAGCAGCACGACATCGGCTACGGGATTCATTACGACCCGCCGCTGCACCGGATGCCCGCCTTCTCGCGGTTCCACGAGACTTCCGGCCTCCTCCCGGTCGTCGAGGGGGCCGCCCCCCAGGTCCTGTCTCTCCCGATCTGCCCCGGGCTGACCTTTGAAGAGGCGGACCGGGTGCTGGCCGTTCTGCGGGACGTGTCGTGAGGACCCCCTTTCCATGAACATCGACGAGTACGAGCGCCTGGCCCGGGTGGAGCACGATCACTGGTGGTTCACCGGCCTTCGTGACCTGCTGGCGCGGCTGATCGGTTCCGCCGGGATCAAACCGGGGGACTCTTCCGAGGGAGCCTGTGAATCGGTCCTCGATGCCGGTTGCGGCACCGGTGAAAACCTGCGGTTCCTTGGCGAGCTTCTCCGGCCCCGCGTGCTGGCGGGATTCGATGTCTCCCCGGAAGCGGTCAGGCCCGCACGACGAAAGGCGGCGGGGGCCGAAATCGACCAGGCGGACCTGACGGCGCTCCGGCTCGACCGCTCGGACTTCGATCTCGTCCTGTGCTGCGACGTGCTCTATACGACCGGGCTGGCCGCAGCCCGTCCGGGGCTCGAAACGATCGTCGAGGCGATGCGGCCGGGGGGGATTCTGCTCCTGCATGTCCCCGCCTACGAGTGGCTCCGGAGCGCGCACGACACCGCGGTCCACACCCGGGAACGTTTTACTGCCAGGCAGATCCGCTCGCTCCTCGCCGACCTC
>JAEYWB010000609.1 GCA_023429275.1 Planctomycetota bacterium | reverse complement strand
GGCGAGTTCTAGGCGGAGCCGCGACGGAGGCGGCTTGAGGATTCCGGGTGTCGCATCGCCCGGGGCACGTGGTCACGGACTCACACGCGACGGAGCGTGTGAGCCGTCGTTCTGCTTTCTGGGCGGTCGCATCCGGGGCGAAGCCGCTGCGTACGTTCCGCTGCTTTTTGGGTCTGACACGGGAAAGTGAGCAGGGAGATGCAAAAGGTGTCCAGTTTCGCGCGAGCTATCACTCTCATGTCACTAGTTGCTTTGACGGGATGCGGTCGCGGCGACGCCCCCGAACTGGCCGCTGTGACGGGAAAGGTCACGCTTGACGGTTCGCCGCTCATCGGAGCGGAAGTGGGCTTCTTCCCGAAGTCAGGGAGGCCTGCCTTCGCAACGACGAATGACAAGGGGGAATACACGCTCCAATACCTGGAGGGGATGCCCGGGGCACCGGTCGGTGAAAACTCTGTTCAGATCCGTCGTTCGGCCGCAAGCGGGGAAGGAATCGATCCCAAGAAGCAGCCGGCAGAACTATCGGAGCAATACAATGACAAGACAACACTGGCAGCCACCGTCAAACCGGGCCCGAACACGTTCAATTTCGAGCTGCAGACAATGGACCGCAAGGACGGCAAGAAGGGAGCCACCCCGGTCGCCCGACCTTAGAAGCCCGCCGGTACGTCTGCCTTCGGGAGGGACTCAGCTTCCAGATCAGCCCGCGAGTCGAATACGGAGCAGTACCAGCGGCGCCGTGACCGCCTCCTTGAGGCTGATCTTGCTCTCTCCGAACCGCCGTTCTTCGAAAGTGAACGGCACTTCCACGAACCGGCAGCCGGCCTTCCGGCAGCGGTACAGCAGCTCTTCCTGGATGGCGTATCCACGTGCCCGGAGTTGGCCCGGCTGCATCTCGACCAGCTTCGAGACGCGGTAGCACCGGTAGCTGCCGCTATTGTCGCGGGTCGACAGCCCGAGGATCCATCGGGCGTAGAAGTTGATCGTCCGGCTCATGAAGTGCCGTTTCAGCCCCCAGCCGACGACGGCTCCCCCCGGGACGTAACGGGAGGCGATGGCCACATCCGCTGCCGGGCTTCCCTCCGCGCCCCCCTCCATCGCCTTAAGAAGCTCGGGGATGTAGCGCGGCGGATGCGAGAAGTCCGCGTCCATATTGAGGAGCAGGTCGTAACCCCGCTCGATTCCCCACTGCATTCCCGCCGCCGTGGCCGCGCCGAGCCCGTCCTTCTTCGGCCGATGGAGCAGGTGGACCCGGGATCCCGTCCGCTCATTTCCCGGGCAGCCTCGCTCGTTCCGTCCGGCGAGTTGTCGTCGATGACCAGAACGTGAGCATGCGGAACGATCCCGAGGATCTCGGGAACCAGCCGTTCGATGTTCTCCCGCTCGTTGTACGTGCAGAGCGTGACGAGGAGAGAACGCATAAGGGGGAGGTCAGGGCGGCCCAGGGAGGAACGTCATCATGCCCATGGGGAAGGAGCATGACTTCACGCGGTCGAGAAGTGGACTGCGTCTGCGCGGCCCGTCCCTTCGTCCCTAGATCTCCAGCTTGCTGCGACGATCTCGCCAGGGAACCACGACGTCCTTCACGTGTTTGACCAGGAACTTCACGATCGGGCCTTCGACCAGGTTCGGCGCCTTGAGCAGGAGGTCGGTCCCCCGGTTCTTCAGGTCCGGATCGCTGATGTAGACCCGCTCGAGACTCGCCTCCCCTTTCCCTTTGAACAGGTCGTAGAGCTTCTTCGAGGTTCCCTTGTCGAGCGTATCCTTCTTGCCGGCGATCACGAGCAGGGCGATGCCGAACTGCGGGTTCCGAAGGTAGTTCATCGCCCGCGTCGTCTGCAGACGCCCGGACACGCTATCCGGAGAGAGCATGACGAGGGCCCGCACGTCCTGCCCCCGCGGCGTCTTGTTTTCGAACACCGGGGCATCGTCATACGGACGCAGCGACCAGTCGTACTCGGCAAAATCGGCAGCGACCGGGCAGCTCATGTCGGCGGCGACGATCCCGATCTTGCTCATGTTGAGCAGCTTCTTCTGATGCTCGGCCTTGAGGAACGCCTTGATCGCGACGAGATCGCCACGCGACATCTTGAAGTAGTCGTCCGGCAGCACCTTGTCGTCGCGGCCGGTGGTCACGCTTTCGCCATGCTTCCGCAGGTCGACGGTGAGGACGGCGAATCCTTCGTTCTGGAGAGTCTCCGGGAACGACTTGCCGCCGGCCGGGGCCGACCCCTTGTCCCAGACGATCCGGCTTCCCCCCGCGCCATGGAGCAGGATCGCGACAGGGGCCTCCTGCGGGGCGATCTTCTCTTTCAGGGCGGGATAGTACGAGAACCGGATCTGCTGCTGGTCCTCAGTCGTCACCGCCTCCTTGAGCACTTTCGGCTGCGCCTCCGCGCGATTTGCGCAGAGTGCCACAACGCCGCACACGCACACCGTCAACAGCCACGTTCGTCGCACGCTCATCAGCAGGTCCTCAGAGAGTCGGCAAGTGCTCGCAGAGCTTCCCATACTGCAGTCTACGACTGTACCGGGAGAGGGTCAAATTCAGGATGAGCCGCAGCCGCCGAACGGCAGCGGGAGTGGAACTCCGCGCGGAGTGATACGAGCAAGCCTCAAGGTTCCCCCAGATTTCCCAGAGCCGGAGGCTCGCATCGCCTCAGCTCTCCCTTCGGATGTCCGAAGCCTTGCGGCGAGTCGCTTGTCTGGCCCGGTCGCATTCGACACAGTTCGGGATCGTCTCTCCTTCCCGTTCGAGTCCCAACCCGATGAAGTCGAATCCTGTCAAGGCGGCCCTCAAACGCGGCGAACCGCAGGTCGGCACCTGGCTGTCGGTCGGAAACCTGGTCACCGCCCGCCTGATGGCCCGCGTCGGATTCCCATGGCTCACCGTCGACATGGAGCATTCCCCGATCGACTGGGACACGGCGGCGTCGATGTTCGGCGTGATTGCCGAGGGGGGCTGCGTCCCGCTCTGCCGCGTCCCGTGCGGCAGCCACGACCACATCAAGCGGGCGCTCGACGCGGGGGCCTGGGGGATCGTCGTCCCGATGGTCGACACCGTCGAACAGGCCCAGGCCGCGATCGCCGCCTGCAAGTATCCGCCGCAGGGGAACCGGTCGGTCGGCGGCTCGATGCACGCCCTGAACTTCGGCGCGTCGGCCGGCGACTACTTCGCCCGGGCCAACCAGGAAATCCTCGTGATCCTCCAGACCGAGTCCCCCCGCGGCGTCGAGAACGCCGAGGCGATCTACAGCCTGCCGGGGGTCGACGCGATCTTCGTCGGTCCGAACGACCTGACCGCCCAGATGCGGGGGCCTGACGGCCTCGACCCGGAGCCGGCCGCCTTCGAGGCAATGCTCCAGCGGATCCTGGCCGCCGGCAAGAAGACCGGGACCCCGGTCGGCCTGCACACGCAGTCGGTCGCCGAAGTCGAGAAGCGCGTCGCCGAAGGGTGGCGGTTCATCGCGCTCGGCAGCGAGCTGCGGATGATGGTGACCCAGGCGCAGCGGTTCGTCTCGGAACTCAAGATCAAGTCGCAGTCCGACCTCGCGAGATACTAGTTGTTGGCAATCGCTCTGCGATCGTTCGGAAGTGCCAAGGCGGAAGTATCAAGTATCAGCCGCAACGACGGCCCCCTGTCCCTCGTGATACTTGATACCTGAACCTTGATACTTCATTTCATTCGCCCCACGGCTCCAATTCCATTATGGCCCCTTTCTCCACAACCGCTCTCGGCGATGGCGTCTCTCTCGCCATCGACGACATGACCGTCCTGATCTTCGGGGCCTCCGGTGATCTGACGGCACGAAAGCTGATTCCGGCTCTCTTCCGGCTTCATCACGACGGCTTCCTGACGAACAAGTCGGCGATCATCGGCGTCGCCCGGCGCGAAAAGACCCACGAAGGCTTTCGCGAGGAGATGCGGCAGGCGGTCGCCGAGCACGGCCGCGGCTCGAAGATGACCCCGGAAAACTGGGCCAAGTTCGCTGACCAGCTCTTCTACGTGCAGTACGACATCTCGGACACGAAGGACGCCCCCAACCTGCGGGCCGACGTCGAGAAGATCGAAAAGGATCTCGGACTGTCGGGCCGCCGCCTCGCCTACCTCGCGACGACACCTGAACTGTTCCTGCCGTCAGTCGAATCGCTCTCGGCCGCTGAGATGATCCCGCCTTCCGACAAGCGGGACCGGCTGCGCGTCGTCGTCGAGAAGCCGTTCGGGCAGGACCTCGAGTCGTCGCAGGAGCTCAACAGGGCGCTCCGCCGGCTGCTGGCGGAGTCGCAGATCTACCGCATCGACCACTACCTCGGCAAAGAGACGGTCCAGAACATCCTGCTGTTCCGGTTCGGCAACGCGATCTTCGAGCCGCTCTTCAACCGCAACCACATCGACCACGTCCAGATCACCGTCGCCGAGTCGCAGGGGATCGAAGGGGGCCGCGGCGGGTATTACGACCAGTCGGGGGGGGCGCTTCGGGACGTTCTCCAGAACCACGCGCTGCAGCTGTTGTGTCTCATTGCGATGGAGCCCCCGGCCCTCTACGAGGGGGAGTACATCCGCAACGAGAAGCTCAAGGTCCTCCAGGCACTCGGTCCGGGGCGGAAGGGAAGCGTCGACGACTGGGCGGTCGCCGGCCAGTACGCCGCCGCCGCCATCAAGGGGAAGCGGGTCAAGGCGTATCTCGACGAAGACCGGATCGCCCCCGAGTCGAAGCGCGAGACGTTCGTCGCCATCGAGGCCCGGATCGACAACTGGCGATGGGCCGGCGTCCCGTTCTACCTGCGGACCGGCAAGCGGATGCCCGCGCGGGTCACCGAGATCGCCATCCAGTTCAAGCTTCCTCCGCTGAATCTCTTCAGCACGGTCGAGTGCGAGGGAGGGGTCTGCGGCCTCGCCGATACGAAGCCCAATACGCTGCTCTTCCGGATCCAGCCGAAGGAGTCGATCCGCGTCTCGTTCAGCGCGAAGCGGCCGGGGATGGAGTACCAGGTGCAGCCGGTCGACATGGAGTTCGACTACTCGAACTTCGACGTCGACCTGCCGGAGGCGTACGAGCGGCTGCTCCTCGACGCGATGCGGGGTGAGACGACGCTCTTCACCCGCAGCGACGAACTCGAAGCGGCGTGGAAGTTCTGCGACCCGATCCTGAAGGCCTGGGAGGAGCCGGAACATCGTCCGGAACTCTACCCGGCGGGGACCTGGGGACCACGTGCTGCCCACGAGCTCCTGCAGCGGACCGGCCGGAAGTGGCGGAACCCGGAGAGCGTCGTGGAAGACGGAGCGAAGGCCGCCGCGATGGGTGAAGGTTAGCGGCCGATCCCACAGTCC
>JAEYWB010000555.1 GCA_023429275.1 Planctomycetota bacterium | reverse complement strand
TATAGGCTCCGGGCTCGTGGGCTCGGTGATGTGTATAAGAGTCTGAAGTAAGTCGGCCAGGCGCCCGAGACGCCCGAGCCATATCCCGCGGTCGCATAGCCTCCGGCATAGCCGGTGGTGTAACCCGTGTATCCCGGGGCATACGGTGAGCCGACGACCTGTCCGGACGCGATGGGGGCGTATCCCGGTGCGGCAATCACGCCCATCCCGGCTCCGGTCGAACCTCCGTAGGAAGCTCCAAAGCTGTTCGGCCCGCCGGGATAGACCTCGGCCGGGGCAAATGCCGCGAAACTGGCCGAGGCGCCAACTGCGCAGCCGCAGGTTGCAACGGGTGCCGCGGCAGGAGCCGCTGCACAGCAAGGTGTGACGGGGGACGGAGCACAGCACGCGGTCACCGGCGGAGCGGCGGGCTGGCAGCAGGCCGGGCTGGCGGCCACGGCTGCCGTCGCGCCGCAGCACGCGGCCTGGGGGAGAGGAGCCGCCGCGGATGCGGGAGCTCCGGAAGGAATCGGGTCGTACTGAGGGAGCGGGGACTGCGCCGGGGCCGGAGGGGTCGGAACCGGACCGGAAATTCCGCTGGGGGCTTCAGCCGGGGTCGGCTCCTGCGAGGTGAAAACCAGAGGTTGCTGGGCCATCGCCGTGCCCGCGCCGCATGCAAGAATCAGGGCCGCCGCCAGGCGGAATCGACCAGAACGAACAATTGAGGTCTCCTCGGAACATCCCCACTGCCGGGAGGTCGGAGGAATCCCCGACGCCGGCACCGATTTTCAAAGGTAGAGTTTACGTAGGCCGTTTGACCGTTGTGTATGGCCCTCTTCGGAAAAACCTGCGCTGGCCGTGTCTTGAACCCCGGTTTCCCGTTTGCCTCGGCGAGTAACGGCTTATCGTGTGGTCGCCCCCCCGCAGGCCGTCGATGTCCCTGAGGAGCGATTTCTCGGGGCACGCACGCGAGGTGTGTCCTGCCACATTCGGCACAGGCGTCATATCCCGGACGCCCCGGTCAAGGAGACTCAGGATGGTCAAGGGAGCATGCGTCGGGCTGTTGTTGGCCTCCCTCGCCGGGACCGCCCTGGCCCAGGACTATGTCGGACCGGCGTCGGTCGGAAGCAGCGAGCCGCTCTATCCGTACGACGACCAGGAAAAGTGGAAGCACGGCTGGATGCAGGAGATGCCGTACTACCACGGCTACCATTCCTTCCGGCCTTACAATTACCACCACGTCTTCGGCCAGGCGCAGACCGCCGCCGGCGCCGGCCTGCCGACGACGATGCCCTACTCGCAGCAGTGGTGGCACCGGTATTCGCAGCAGGCGAACCTCAATCGGTCGAACCAGATTCTCTCGAACCCCGTCGCCCCGGGGGCTTACGGCGTCAGCTCGAACGACGAACGGGCCCGGATGGAGCGGCAGCTCGCCGAGCTCCAGGCTCAGCTCGAGATGCAGAAACAGTTCCACGCGGGGAGCACGCTCGGCGGAACGACCGTCGAACAGTCCGCGTTCGGCGGTACGAGCTACACCCAGCCGGCCTTCGTGAGCCAGGTCGCCCCCACGGCTTATCAGCAGACGATTCCCCAGCAGGCCCTCGGCCCGATGTACGTCCAGCCGAACTACCCGATCGAGACGCACGCGACGGCCCCCGCCGCTCAAAAGCTCGAGCTCATGCGGTACATGCAGTCGGGCGGACCGGTCCTCCCGCCGCGGTAAAGCCTTCTGAGTGCAGATGTTGCTTCGCAAGGCTCGGGCGATCCCCGAGCCTTGTTTTTTGAGACCTGCCGGCCAGGTCCGACACGATCCGGCAGACAACTCCCCTCAACTCGTGACCCCGATTCGGATAGACTAAGCCGTACCCGGAAGGATCCGGTTCCCGAAGAATCGTCCCGGCGGGTCGTTACGGTCCGCCCGAGTGCTGTGACCTTATCTCCTGCCGATGACTCCGGATGCCGGACGGCGAAGGCTGATTTCGATGGATCGTCCCACGCTCCCCCCACCGCCGAAAGCCGGCGCCCGTCCTGATCGGACGAGGAGGGGGGCGTGATGTTCTCTCCCGTCTCCCCTTCCCTGCTGGCTCTTCTGGAGCTGACTCAGCAGCGGTGGCACGTCGTCGAGCTCGTCGTCGCGATCCTGCAGCCGGCGCTCGTGCTGCTCCTTTGCCTGGGGTTCGTTCTCGCATCGGCTCACCTGATCACGATGCTCGGAACGCGGTGGGGAGACCGCGGGACGTCGTCGAAGGCCCTATTTTTCTCGCTGGCGGTCCATGCGTCGTTCGCCCTCGGGATCATCGCCCTGATCCCCGAGTATCGACAGCGCATCTTTTTCGCCGCCTCGCGCGACAGCGAACACACTGTCCAGGTCCTGACTCCCGAAATACCCGACACCGGTCCCCATGCCGCGGCCCGGTCCACCAGTTCTCAGCCCGTCTGGGACCGCGTGGCGACGCAGGGAGCGCCGATCGCGACCCGGGCCGCCATGGAGCTGACCCGGCCGCAGCCCGAAGCGGCACCGGCTCGGGTGGAATCGAGCATCGCCGCAAACGCTCCGCGTGACACCGTCGACGTTCCGCTTCCCGACGCGGTCGCGAGGCCCGTCCGGACCGAATCGATCGAGCTGGCGAGCGTATCGAAGCCGCCGATCGAGCTTCCGATCGATGCGATCCCCGCCGAAGCCCGGCCCGACTACAAGGGGCCCGCAGGGCTCTCCCGCAGTCTTCCGGGCCTTCCGACCGCAGGCGAGATGGAGCGCCCCGCCCCCTCTCCCGCGGAGGCTCCCTCCCGCAGTGCTCCCGATTTCGATCCTTCCCGCGACCTGGCCAGCCTCGGTCCCGTCGGGCGCGCCGCCGGCAGCGGTTCCCCTCCGGTTCCGATCGGTGTGCCGGGGGCCAGTCCCGGTGCGGCCAGCTCCAGGACGATGTCTCCCGCGCCGGGAACGCTGCTCGAGACGACGGAAAACGGCATCGCCCCTCCGCAGAAGAGCCCTGGCGCTACCCGCCCTTCGGTCTCCTCGACCGTCGCACGGCTCGGAGCCGGACAAGGGCTCCCTTCGGGCACCGGCGAAGAA
>JAEYWB010000548.1 GCA_023429275.1 Planctomycetota bacterium | reverse complement strand
GATAGGCTCCGGTCTCGTGGGCTCGGAGATGTGTATAGAGACAGGGCCTCGCTCCCTCCCGCCGACGCCCAGTCGCCGCAGCCCGACCCCGGCGCCCAGCTGAAGTACGAGCAGCACATCGCGCCGTTCCTCAAGAAGTACTGTGCTGAATGCCATACGGGCGACAAGGCGGAAGCCGGAATTGCCATCGACCGCCTGAAAGAGAAGACCGCCAGGACGACCGACCGCAACCTGTGGAAGAAGATCGCCGTGCAGCTCGAGGGGGCGATCATGCCCCCGCAGGACTCCGAACAGCCCTCGAAGGAAGAACGGGAGGCCGTCGCGGGCTGGATCCGCAATGTCGCTCTCCCGGTCGACTGCGGCCGGGCCATGACTCCGTTCCCCGGCCGGGTCACGATCCGGCGGCTGAATCGGGCGGAGAACAACAACAGGATCCGCGATGTCGTCGGCGTCGACTTTCGCCCTGCCGACCAGTTTCCTTCCGACGACGTCGGATACGGCTTCGACAACATCGGCGACGTCCTCACGCTGCCGCCAGTCCTGTTCGAACGATACCTCGACGCGGCGGACGAGATTGCCCGCCGTGCCATCGTCAGTGGCGATGCCGACTCTGCGCCCGTGCACAAGTTTGAAGCCGGCACACTCGGTTCATCCGGCGAGAAGGGGGGAGAAGTCGAGATCCCCGAGGACAACCTGAAGTACATCTTCCGGATCAAGGCCTGGGGAGACCAGGCAGGTCCCGACCCCTGCAAGATGGGACTGAGGATCGACGGCAAGCAGGGGAAGGTCCTGAACGTCACGGCAAAAAGGGGAGACCCGCAGACCTTCCAGGAAGAAGTCCCCCTCCGCAAAGGCAAGCGGAAGCTGACGGCCGCGTTCCTCAATGATTACTACGAGCCGGATGCAAAGGACCCGAAGCTCAAGGGGGACCGCAACCTTCACATCGATGAGATCGCCCTGATCGGCCCGCTCGGAGTGCTGCCGAAGGACCTGCCGGAGTCGCACAAGCGGATCCTCCAGAAGACCGTCGGTCCTAAGGCGACGAAGACCCAACAGACGGCGGCCGCGAAGTTCAACATCGAGGCCTTTGCCTCGAAGGCGTTCCGTCGGCCGGCCCGGCCTGACGAGGTCGCGCGGTTGCTCAAGTTCGTCGACCTCGCGCTGGCCGACAAGCAGAGCTTCGAGCAGGCGATGCGGCTCGCCGTTGCCGCGACTCTCACTTCCCCCAACTTCCTCTTCAAGATCGAACAGGAGCCCCTGACGACGGAAACCCGGCTCCTCTCCGACTACGAGCTGGCGACGCGGCTGTCGTACTTTCTCTGGAGCAGCTGCCCCGACGACGAACTCCTCGCCCTGGCCGCGGACGGAAAGCTCGGCACGAGCGACACTTTGACGAAACAGGTTGCGCGGATGCTGAAGGATCCGCGGTCGAGCGCCATCGGCGAGAACTTTGCGAGCCAGTGGCTGCAGCTCCGCCAGCTCGATCGAGTTTCCCCCGATCCCCGACGGTTCACCGCCTTCGACTCCAGCCTTCGGGCGGCGATGCGAACGGAGACCGAAATGTTCTTCAGCGCGATCGTCCGAGAAGACAGGAGCATCCTCGAGTTCCTGACGGCGGACTACACGTTCGTCAACGGGAAGCTCGCCGCCCTCTACGGAATCAAGGACGTCAGCGGCGACGAGTTCCGCAAGGTCTCGCTCGATCCTGCCCAGCGCGGCGGCCTCCTGGGCCAGGCGAGCATCCTGACCGTAACCTCGAACCCGACGCGGACCTCGCCGGTCAAACGGGGCAAATGGATCCTCGAAAACCTCCTGGCCGCCCCCCCTCCGCCCGCTCCGGCGAACGTCCCCCCTCTTCCCGAGGTCCGCGGGCGTCCCGACAAGGAGACCAAGTCCCTCCGCGAGCAGATGGAGATCCACCGGGCCAACGCCGCCTGCGCCTCGTGCCACCAGATCATGGATCCGCTCGGTTTCGGGCTCGAGAACTACGACGCGATCGGGGCGTGGCGGACCAAGGAACGGGACCTCGACATCGACGCGAGCGGCGAGCTCCCCGGCGGGAAGAAATTCAGCGGCCCCGCGGAGCTTCGGACGATCCTCGCCGGCCTGGCGGCCGATTTCCGAAGGTGCCTCAGCGAGAAGCTGCTGACCTACGCGCTCGGCCGCGGCCTCGAATACTTCGACGAGTGCACGATCACCGACATCGCCCGGAAGACCGAGCAGGGGGGGGACAAGTTCTCCGCCCTGGTCACGGCGATCGTCCAGAGCGAGCCGTTCCGCCGAAGGGCCCGAACCGCCATGCCGGAGTAGCTCCGCCGTAGAGCGACCTCACAGGTCGCTCGAGCGCCCTCCAGCGGTCCGCATTTCCTCACCAGATCGCGTGGGGTTGCTCGAACTTCGCCCATCAACTGCTGTTTCCGCGACGGATCGTCCAGCGGAGCGACGTGTGAGGTCGCTCGACGGGGCTACGCCGCTCTCCCTCGCGGCTTCGCGCCCTCCGCGGTAGGCTAAAATACAGGGCTCGGCATCCTCTGAGGCCGCCCTTCGGTCAATCTGCTTCTTCCGGTGGTCGTTCGAAGACGTTCTCGAAAGGTACCCAGATCATGTCGCTGCGCAGCGTCTCGTTCGGCTTGCTGATCCTCGGCCCCCTCGCGGCCTTTCCCGTCACCACCATCGCTCAGAAGCCGACCAGCGGCCGGGCCGATGACAAGCCGAGGGAGAGCAAAGACCCCGTCGAACGGGTCGCATTCGAACATTCTCTCTCGGCCGAGAAGCTCGAAGAGCTCGAAGGGGCGACCGTGAAGCTCCTGATGAGGAACGGGGACGAGGAAGAGAACGTCGTTCTCAAGAAGTTCGTCACCGGCAAGCAGGCCGACCGGTTCCGCTCGGTCGAGGTCGTCATAAACGGAAAGACGACCCGCAAGTTCAACGCCGACAAGATCTTTCAGATCGAGAAGGACGACGTCGCCTACCCGCTCAGCTTCCTGCCAACCCAGCGGATGTACGTCCTCGACGACGCCGCCGCACGTCGAGCGGCCATAGTGACTCAGCTCCGCGGCCCGCACCGGTTCTGGGAGTCCCTCTCCTCCGAGGAAGTCACGGGGCATATCTCCAGGCAGAAGGAGTTCCTGAACAAGGTCGGCGCGCATTTCTCGCGGCTGCCGATGCAGCTCCACGAGACGAAATACTTCCTGTTCTACACCGATATGCCCGCCGGGCAGGCGGCCCCCTTCATCCTGCAGCTCGACAAGATGTACGAGTTCCTCGGGCAGGCGTTCGGCATCAAGCCGGGGACGAACATCTGGCAGGGAAAATCCCCCGTCATCTGCTTCATCAACCGGTCGGATTTCATCGAGTTCGAGTTCAAGTTCATGGACAACGCCGATGCCGCCGGCGCCCAGGGGCTTTGCCACCAGTCGACGGACGGCACGGTCATCACCTCCTGCTTCCGGGGGGAGAATCCGGACTTCTTCGCCGCGGTTCTCGTCCACGAGACGGCGCACGGGTATGTCCACCGTTTCCGGACGACCTCCTTCGTGACGACCTGGGTCAACGAGGGGATCGCCGAGTGGGTCGCGGCGGCGATCGTTCCCAAGGAAGGAAAATCCGGAGAGATCGGCCGCCGGCAGCGATCGGGGGCGGAGATCGTCCGGCGGTCGGGCCGGGTGGGGATGTTCTACGATCTCGATCGCCTCAGCCGCGACCAGTACGGCATCGCCAGCTCGATGGTGGAGCTGCTTCTCAAGGTCCACCCAGAGCAGTTCAAGCTGTTCTTCAACGGGATCAAGGAGGGCCTCAAGTGGGAGGACAGCCTCCAGCGGGCCTACGGCATGACCCGAGCCGACCTGACGACGCTTTACGGCCGGTCGATCGGCATTCCGAACCTGGTGGAATAGCCACCGGCGTTCAGCCGATTCAGAACCAGGGTTTCTCCCCAGAGATCTCAGAGAGCACTCCGCGCGGAGTGAGACGACCGCGAAAGCGACAAGTTCTCCCCCTTGAACTGACTCTCTGTGGCCTCTGAGACCTCTGTGGCTAAAAAATCTCTCTTCGTCTCAAATTCGGCCGTCCGCCCCCTCCAGCCCGCTGTGAGATTTCCGTTTTCTTCGCAAGCTAACTCTAGGACCCTCCGCCGGTTGGCTGTATAGTCTTTCCCCTTGTTTCTTTCGACTGGTCTCGTCGCGCTGTGGAGCGCCTTCGTCATCCCGGACGCGACACGACTGGAGTTCTTGATGATCGAGCCCACCGAATCCTGGAGCGTCACCGATTCCAGCGAGCTGTTTGACGTCCCTCGGTGGGGAAAAGGCTACTTCTCGGTCGGCTCGAACGGCCACCTGCTGGTCCATCCCGACCGCAACCAGGCCCGGGCGATCGATCTCAAGGAGCTCGTCGACCGTCTGCAGATGCGCGGCCTCTATCTGCCGATCCTCGTGCGGTTCAACGGGATCCTGAAGGATCGCCTCCGCGAGATGAATGACATCTTCTCGACGGCAATGAAGGAGCACGACTACAAGGGGGGCTACAGCTGCGTTTACCCGATCAAGGTGAACCAGCAGCGGGAAGTCGTCGAGAAGATCATCGAGTACGGCCATCCCCTCGGCTTCGGCCTCGAGGCGGGGAGCAAGCCGGAACTGCTCGCGGTCATCGCCATGACCGCCCCCAGGACGCCGATCATCTGCAACGGCTTCAAGGATGACGAGTTCATCGAGATGGCGATGCTCGCCACCAAGATCGGCCGGAACGTCATCCCGGTCGTCGAGAAGGCGACGGAGCTCGACCTGATCCTCAAGTACTGCGAGAAGGTCGGCGTCCGCCCGCAGATCGGCATGCGGGTCAAGCTCGCGACACGCGGCTCGGGCCGCTGGCAGTCGTCGGGCGGCTACCGCTCGAAGTTCGGCCTGACCGTCAGCGAAATCCTGAAGTGCTTCCAGAAGCTGGAATCGCTCGGAATGGCGGACTGCTTCCAGCTGCTTCACTTCCACCAGGGAAGCCAGATCACCAACATCCGCCAGGTGAAGCACGCGGTCAACGAGGCGATCCGGATCTACTGCGACCTCTACAAGCGAGGAGCCGGCCTCAAGTACCTCGATATCGGCGGCGGGCTCGGCGTCGACTACGACGGCTCGCAGACGAACTTCGAATCGAGCATGAACTACTCGATTCACGAGTACGCCCGCGACGTGATCCACCACGTCTCGACGGTGTGCGACGAGGCGGGCGTGCCGCATCCGACGATCATCTCGGAGTCCGGGCGGGCCGTCGTCGCATACCACGCGGCGCTGATCTTCGGCACCATGGGAACCGCCGAGCAGGGAGCAGTCGCCGACATCCCCAAGGAGATGCCCGAGGAGTCCGAGCAGCCGCTTCACGACCTCTACAACACGTATAACGCCGTCAACGCGCGGAACGCTCTGGAGTCGTACCACGACGCCCAGCAGGCGCTCGACATGGTCAACAACCTGTTCAGCACCGGCTACCTGCCCCTGACGCAGCGTGTGATTGCCGAGAACCTGTTCTTCGCGATCTGTCACAAGATCCGCAAGCTCTCCCAGGACATGGACTATGTCCCGGACGAGCTGGCGAACCTCGACCGGATGCTCTCCGACACGTACTTCTGCAACTTCTCGCTCTTCCAGTCGATGCCGGACAGCTGGGCGATCAAGCAGCTCTTCCCGGTGATGCCGATTCACCGCCTCGATGAGCAGCCGACCCGCCACGCGGTGATCAGCGACATCACGTGCGATTCCGACGGCAAGATCGACTGCTTCATCGATCAGCGGGACGTCAAGAAGACGCTGATGCTGCACCCCTTCAAGGAAGAGCAGCCGTACTACCTCGGCGCGTTCCTGATCGGTGCCTACCAGGAGA
>JAEYWB010000468.1 GCA_023429275.1 Planctomycetota bacterium | reverse complement strand
CGGCAGCGTCAGATGTGAATAAGACACAGGGGCCAGAGAGGCGGGCAGGAGCGACGACGGGCGACGTCAGGCGGCCTCAGTCGTTCCCCAGGATCGGAGGGACGAGGAAGTACTTGCCGTCCGTCTTCGGAGCGTTCGCGAGAGCCCGGTCCCGGGGGAGCGACGGGGCGATCTCGTCTTTCCGGAGAACGTCGTGTGTCTCGACCGCGTGAACGAGCGGCTGGACGCCCTCCACGTCCACTTCCGCCAGTTGATCGACGTACTTGAGCACGTCGCCGAGCTGCTGGGTGAACCGGGCGACCTCCTCCTCCGAAAGCTTGAGGCGCGAGAGAAGTGCGACCTTGTGAACTTCGGCCGGCGTCAGCATCGAAACGTTTCCTTCCGAGAAGGTGTTTCCAAACCATCTTGCCACAGAGAGCACAGAGGACTCAGAGGGAACTCTGTGTTCTCCGTGACCTCTGTGGCAATCCTTGTCACGACCGAGAGACCTGGCGTTGTGGCCTGCGAGCCCGCCAGCAAGTCCCGGGCAGCCCGCCTCCCTGAAGGAGAAGGAAGTCGAGCCTGCAGGCCCGACGCCCAATGGCGTCGAGCCGTTGCGACAGGCTGCCGCGGATTACTTCCGTTTCCAGCCAAACCGGTGTCTGGCAAGAAGCTCGGCGATCTGGATGGCGTTCGTTGCGGCCCCCTTGCGGAGATTGTCGCTGACGCACCAGAACGTGAGGGCGTTCGGATGCGAGAGGTCGCGACGGATCCGCCCGACGAACACCTCGTCCGAACCGTCCGAGGTCGAGGGGAGCGGGTACTGGAAGTGGGCAAGATCGTCGATGACGGTGATCCCCGGGAACTCGGCAAACAGCTTCCGGGCCTCCTCGACGGAGACCGGCCGGCCCAGTTCGACGTTGATCACTTCGCTGTGGCAGTTCGAAACCGGCACGCGGACGGCCGTCGGGCAGACCTGGATCGACTGGTCGCCGAGGATCTTGCGGGTCTCGTACACCATCTTCATTTCTTCGCTGGTGTACCCCTCCTCCTTCTCGCTGCCGATCTGCGGAATGCAGTTGAACGCGATCGGGTGCTTGAACGCCGTGTAACTGAAGTCCTCGCCCGCAAGGTGAGCTTTGCTCCCTTCCACGAGCTCCTTCGTCCCCTGGACGCCGGCACCGCTGGTCGCCTGATAGGTACAGACGACGACGCGCTTCACCTTCGCGGCGTCGTGGAGCGGCTTGAGGGCCATGACCATCTGGGTCGACGAGCAGTTGGGACTTGCGATGATCCCCTTGGCGTTGATCGCGTCCTGGGGGTTCACTTCGGGGATGACGAGGGCCACCCCGTCATTCATCCGCCAGTAGCCCGATTCGTCAATGACCGTGCAGCCGGACTCGATCGCGGCCGGGAGATACTCGGCGGCGACTTCGTCAGGCGTCGACGCGATGACGAGGTCGCACCCTTTGAAGGCCTGTTTCGTCAGCTCCTCGATCGTGTGTTCTTTGCCTTTGAGCGTGATCTTCCCGCCGGCACTGCGGGCCGAAGCGAGGAATCGATAGCTTTCGGCGGGAAAATCCCGCTCTTCGAGAAGCTGACGCATGATCCGCCCGACCGCGCCGGTGGCGCCGACCAGGGCTACACACTTGAACACTGCACGAACTCCAGAGGGATTGATTCACCGTCCGGGACGTCGACACGTCCACCGGCGGGAAAGTTCGACACTATACCGGCGGGAAAGAGGCCCTTCCAGCACGGGATTTCGTCAGCGGCTCACCTGTCCGCCGTAAAGAGGGCCTTTGCCGCGTCGGTCGACTGGGATGGTGTGGGGTTCGCCGAGTCGGTTCACGGCACAAAGTGCCGCGCAACTAGGGCTTTTCCTTGCGCGGGATGAGGCGGACGCCGAGGCGTTCCCGGACGATTTCCGCCCCGAGCCGCTCGGCGACGACTTCGAGAACGCCCCCGACGGTCGTCCCTTCGAGGTTCATCGTCATCGTGGCTGCGAGCGGGCCGTCTGCGGTCTGCGGAAAGGCAGACCAGTCGAGGGGGATCGCCATCAGTTCCCGCAACTCGAACAGGATCTCCAGGATCGCGACCGGGTTCTGGACCCGGTACTGCTTCAGAGGCAGCCCGAGAGCCTTTTCGATGTCGACTTTCGGAAGATCGACCGCCAGTTCGGGAAGGATCGGCTTCTCGTCCTCGGGGGAGACCTGTCCACCAGCCACCGGGACCCCTAGTGGGGAAGGTGACGGCGAGGAAGGTGGCGGCGAGGAAGGCGTGCCGGGTTCCATCCGAAGCGGGTCACCCGGCACAGCCGGATCGAGAGGGAGGCCATCGCTCATCGCGGCGTGGCGGCGCATGACGACAGGGTCGGTCGACCGGCTGAGAAACCGGACGCTCCCGTCCGCCATCAGGACGTGCATCCCGTCCGGCTGCCCGGTTCCGAAGCCGTCCGGCCCCTGAAAGTAGGGCTCCGCCGTGAGGCCACGGATCGAATGCTCGCCGTTCGCCCAGGAGTGCAGCCCCCTCTCCTGCCCCATCACGAGGAAGGTGTTCGTCAATCCGTCTTTGACGTCCTCGACCGTTGTCCGACGAGCGTAGCCCCAGATCCCCGCCCGAGGATGCGACTTCGGCAGGCTGGGAGCATCGGCCCCGACCCCGGCGACACCGACGAAGTGCCGTGCCGGATAACGGTCGTCTCCCGCCGGCGCAGAGTCAGGAACCTGAAACGGAGCCAGCCTCCTCCGGACGAACCGGTCGTTCTCCGGGGCGTTCCAGGGGAGGGACAGGGTCGGCGGCGGTGTCCCGTCGACAATGTGCGTTCCGGCCAGCCGGGCCAGCCAGCTGAACCGGTCCGGCAAGTCGAGTGAGTCGTCTCCATCGACCGCGAGAGGCCAGGCTCCCTCGCGGACGCGCTCCGCCTCGATCCATTGGCCGAGCTGCTTCAGTCGCTGAACCGCGACCGGCTCGGGCTCGGTCGGTGCGGCGTCCCCCGGACCAGGCGGAACGGAAGGGGTGTCCGGCGGCATCGGTCCGACAGCCGGGACCGGAACGACCGCACCGGTTCCCTTATCTCCCGCCGAGGGGCCCGTCTCACGCAGGACGAAGAACAACAAGCCGCAGCAGAGGACCACTGTCGCGGTCACTGCGAAGCGAACCGTCCAGCGGCTCGGTCCCCTCGGTATTCCTTTCGCGGGATCACGCCCGGCCGGCCTGTCGACACCCTCCGCTTCGACACGCCCGTCGGGGCGATCGACGATCCGGATCAGCTGGGCGCAATGCGGACAGGGAATCTCTCGCCCGACCAGCGTCCGGTCCTTCGAGCGCAGCCGCCCTCGGCAGTGCGGACACTCGAAGTCGAGAACCTGGAGCATGGCGGGGAAGGTGAGGGGACAGGGAATAGGGAACAGGTGACAGGGGATAGGGCAGGCCGGTGGAGGAGGCTTCAACCACAGGGAACGACGACGATCGTGCGAAGCAGACGGAGAACCAGACCCACCGATCGGACGTCCCGTCCCCTGTCACCTCTTCCCTGTTCCCTCCTCTCCTACCGGGCCTTCAACCCCAGATGAGCGTACCCGTCGGGAGTGATGATTCGTCCGCGCGGCGTCCGTTGGATCAGGCCGGCCCGGAGGAGGAACGGCTCGACGTCGTCTTCGAGTGTGTCCGGAGGGATGCTGATGCTGTGGGCGATGGCATTCAGCCCGGCCGGACCGCCATTGAAGATCTTGATGAGGGTCTCGAGGTAGCGGCGGTCCTGACGCTCGAGCCCGAGGGCGTCGATCTCGAGCATGCTGAGAGCATGCCGGGCGATGTCGTTGGTGATCAGTCCTTCGGGATCCTGCAGCGTCGCGAAGTCGCGCGTCCTGAGCAGAATGTTGTTCGCCTTGCGCGGGGTTCCCTGGCTGCGACGGGCAACTTCCATCGCGGCGTCATCGGTGATCGAGCTGCGGAGCTTGATCGCATTCTTCCGGACGATCTCGACGAGGTCGACATTCTCGTAGAAGTCGAGGTGCTCGCGGTAGACGAAGCGGTCACGCATCGGGGCCGTGAGCATCCCCGCCCGGGTCGTCGCCCCGATGACGGTGAACGGCTTGAGCGACATGTTGATCGTCCGGGCGTTGAGCCCTTCCCCCAGGGCGATGTCGATCCGGAAGTCTTCCATCGCCGGATAGAGGAACTCCTCGACCGCCGCCGGAAGCCGATGGATCTCGTCGATGAACAGCACGGACCGCTCTGACGCGTTCGTGAGGTACGGCAGCAGGTCTTTGGGCGCCGCCAGGGCCGGTCCCGCGGCGATCTGGCATTCCACCCCGAGTTCGCGGGGGATCACCGTCGCGAGAGTCGTCTTCCCGATGCCGGGGGGGCCGTCGAGGAGCAGGTGGCCGAGCGTGTCCCCCCGCTTGCGGGTGGCGTCCAGCATGATCCGGATCCGGTCGACGACCTTCTTCTGGCCGACGACCTGATCGAGCCGCTGCGGACGGAGCGCCTCGTCAAATCGCTCGTCATTCGGGTCGAAAGAGCCGGCAGCGGCCGACTCCCCGGGGAGCGGAAGGGGTGACGGGGCGGCTTCGCGCGAGAGATCGGACAGGACGGAATCCTCCTGCCCCCCCTGAAACACTTTCTCGCGCGGCATTCGATCCTCCTGCTGTCGACCGCGGCCTGGATCGATCCCTTCGACCAGCCCGACCGACTCCTTTGCCGAATCCTGACATGAATTAGGATACTCCCCACATCCGAATCGGTCGAGGTCCTGTCGGTCGGCTCGAAATTGCGGAACGACCTTTCCAGGC
>JAEYWB010000437.1 GCA_023429275.1 Planctomycetota bacterium | reverse complement strand
GGCAAGCGACATGGCCGTGCGAGAAGCGTGTGACAGGACGCTCGGATGGCGAGACGGCCGGCTCGACATCCTCGTCCACTGTGCCGCCTTTGTCGGAACCTCGAACCTCCCCGGCTGGGCGACCGATTTCGAGCGGCAGTCGGTCGACACCTGGCGGAAGGCGGTCGACGTCAACCTGACCGTCCCGTTCGCTCTCACCCAGATGTGTGCTCCGGCCCTTCGAAAATCGGGGCTTGGCAGCGTCATCAACGTTGCGTCCATCAACGGTCTCGTGGCGCCGCAGTACCACCTGTACGCCGGGACTGCGATGGCCAACCCGGCAGCCTATGCGGCGAGCAAGGGGGGACTGCTGCAGCTGACCCGCTGGCTCTCGACCACGCTCGCCCCCGACATTCGCGTCAACGCGATTACGCCAGGGGGTGTCGAGCGGGGACAGCCCGAGTCGTTCCAGCAGAAGTACCGTGCCGGCACACCCCTCGGCCGGATGGCGACAGAAGAAGACTTCAAAGGGGCGGTCGCCTACCTGGCGAGCGACCTCTCGGCCTACGTGACCGGACAGAACATCGTCGTCGACGGAGGGTGGACCGCATGCTGAACTCCTTCTCGATTGGCGAACGGGTCATCGGCCGCGGGCATCCCTGCTTTGTCATCGCCGAAGCGGGCGTGAACCACAACGGGTCGCTTGATCTCGCGCGGCAGCTTGTCGATGTCGCCGCCGAGGCCGGGGCGGACGCGGTCAAGTTCCAGACGTTCCGGGCCGACAAGCTCGTCACCGCCGGAGCGAAGCAGGCCGAGTACCAGGCCCGCAACACCGGCCGCGTCGAATCGCAGGCCGAGATGCTTCGGCGGCTGGAACTTTCCGAGTCGGACCACCGTGCGATCATGGCCCACTGCCGCGACCGCGGAGTCCGGTTCCTCTCGACTCCATTCGATCACGAAAGCGCCGACTTCCTCGACAGCGAAGGGATGGAGGCGATCAAGATCCCGTCGGGCGAAGTCACGAATCTTCCTCTCGTTCAGCACCTGGCGGCGAAGCAGAAGCCGATTCTCCTCTCGACCGGGATGTGTACCCTGGCCGATGTCGAAGCCTGCGTCCGGACTCTCGAACAGGCGGGGATCGAGAAGCTCGCGATCCTGCACTGTGTCAGCTGCTATCCCGCCGATCCCGCCGAGACCAATCTCCGCGCGATGACGACGATGGCAGCGGCCTTCGGATACCCCGTCGGCTATTCGGACCACACGCTCGGCAATGAGGTCTCGCTCGCGGCGGCGGCTCTCGGGGCGTGCGTCATCGAGAAGCATTTCACACTCGACCGCAGTCTCCCCGGCCCCGATCACCGTGCATCCTCCGAGCCTACGGAACTGAAGCAACTCGTCACCGGGATCCGGATGATCGAGTCGGCTCTCGGGACCGGGCGCAAGGTCCCGACCCCCTCCGAGGCCGGAACTGCGGCGGTTGCCCGCCGGAGTCTCGTGACAGCCCGGCCGATCCCCGCGGGACATGTTCTCCGCTTCGATGACCTGATGGCCCGCCGACCCGGCACCGGCCTCGCTCCGACGATGCTGCCGCAGATCGTCGGCCTGACCGCTCGCGAGGCGATCCCCGAAGGGACACTCCTGACGCTGAGGATGGTGTCATGAGGACAATCACCGCCGTCACCGGGGCCCGCTCCGACTACGGAATCCTCCGCCCGATCCTCCGTCGGATCGCGGCCGACGCCGATCTGCGTCTCGAGGTGATGGTCACCGGGATGCACCTCTCTCCCGCCTACGGTCTGTCGGTCCGACAGATCGAGGAGGATGGTTACCCGATCCGGGAACGGATCGACTCCCTTCTCTCGTCCGACACGCCGCAGGCGGTCGCCCAGTCGATGGGCCTGACCGTCCTGGGGTTTTCGCAGGCCTTCGCCCGCGCGACGCCGGAAGTCCTCCTTCTCCTGGGGGACCGGACGGAAACCCTCGCGGCGGCGGTCGCGGCCCTTCCGTTCCGCATTCCGATCGTCCACGTCCACGGCGGCGAAGTAACCGAGGGGGCGATCGACGACGCCGCCCGGCACTGCATCACGAAACTGGCCCACGTTCACTGTGTCTCCACCGCCGACTTTGCCCGCCGGGTGATTCAGCTTGGCGAGCCGCCGGCGCGGGTCCACGTCACCGGCGCGCCGGGGCTCGATGCGATCCTGGAGACGCCCCTCTTCTCCGAGGAGGAGTTCCACGAACAGTTCGGAATCTCGCTCGAGACACCCCCGATCGCCGTGACGTTCCACCCGGTGACGCAGGAGTTCCAGGAGACCGATTCCCAGATCACCCGGCTGCTCGAAGCCCTCGCCCGATTCGATCTTCCGATCGTCTTCACTTACCCGAACTCGGACACGAGCGGCCAGGTGATCATCGCCCGAATCGATGAGTTCGTCCGCCGGAACCCGCGGGCCAAAGCGGTCGTCAACCTCGGGAGCCGGGGCTACTTCAGCCTGATGAGCCGGGCCCGGGCGATGGTCGGCAATTCCTCCTCGGGAATCATCGAGGCGGCCTCCTTCCGTCTTCCGGTCGTCAACGTCGGCACGCGGCAGCACGGACGGCCGCAGCCCGCCAATGTCATACAAGCGACCAACGATACCCAGGAGATCGCCGCGGCGATCGAGCGGGCCCTGAGCCCGTCGTTCCGGGGCTCGCTCGACAACCTCGAGAACATCTACGGCGACGGCCGCGCCGCGGCGCGGATCGTCGACATCCTCAAACGTCTGGAGCTCAGCCTCCTTCCCCGCAAAGCCTTCCATGACCTCGTCCCCTCCACCATCGCCCGCGCCGCCTGACCGGTCCGGGGCGGGGAGGATCCCCGTCGTCGGAATCGGTGCGGGAGGCCACGCCAAGGTCGTCATCGACTGCCTGCAGACCTGCGGGCTCGTGACGGTCCACGGGCTGCTTGACACCTCTCCGGGCCTGACCGGGACGCACATCCTGGGGATTCCGGTTCTCGGTGGCGACGAGGAACTCGAACGGCTCTGGAACGATGGAATCCGCCACGCCTTCATCGGCGTGGGCACCGCCCGCAACACCCTCGCCCGCAAGCGGATCTGGGAGCAACTGCGGAGCCGGTCATTCGAGGTTGTCGAATCGATCCATCCTTCGGCGGTCGTTTCTCCCTGGTCGCATCGCCCGCGGCGTAGCGGTTGCACGATCCTGGCCCGGGCCGTCCTCTCGGCCGACGCACACCTGGGCGACAACGTTCTCGTCAACACCGGGGCAATCGTGGAGCACGATTGCCGCCTCGGCGATCATGTTCACGTGGCAAGCGGCGCAGTCCTGGCAGGGAACGTCTCGGTTGGCAAGGAAGCCTTCATCGGTGCCGGCGCCTGCGTCCGGCCGGGCGTGACAATTGGCCCGCGCGCGATCGTAGGAGCGGGAGCGGTCGTGACCCGCGACGTCCCGCCCGACACCACCGTTATCGGAATTCCGGCACGCCCGTATTCCAGCAAGGAGGGATCATGGACGATCCGAGCAGATTCCTGATCAATGAAAACTCCACGATGCGTGAGGCCATGGCGGCCATCGACCGCTCCGGCAAGGGGATCGCGCTTCTCGTCAACTCTGAGAACCGGCTCATCACGACCATCACCGATGGTGACATCCGCCGGGCGATTCTCGCCGGTATTACGCTCGATTCTCCTGTCGATTACCTCATCGCCCGCAAGCCTCCGAAGCTCCGGAAACCCGTCACCGCCTCCAGGGACCTCGACGAGACGGAGCTCAAGGAACTGATGGATGAGCATGGCATCCGCCATATCCCGGTTCTCGACGCCGCCGGGCGGGTCCTCCGGCTGGCGGTTCGCGAGGAACTCGACGACGCCCAGGAGCTGCCGGTCGCCGCCGTGATCATGGCGGGAGGGTTCGGAACCCGCCTCCGGCCCCTGACCGACGACACCCCCAAGCCGATGCTCCAGATCGGCGGAACCCCCCTCCTGCAGCGGACCGTCGAACGCCTCCGCCGGAGCGGGATCCGCAACGTCAATCTGACGACGCACTACCTCCCCGAGAAGATCCACAGCCATTTCGGCGACGGGACTGATTTCGGCGTCCGCATCAACTACGTCGAAGAGGAAGTCCCTCTCGGAACCGCCGGAGCCCTTGGCCTCCTGCCGGAGACCGACGAGCCGCTGCTCGTCATGAACGGCGACATCCTGACCGGGGTCGATTTCCAGCAGCTGGTGCGGTTCCACCGGGAGCATGACGCCGCCCTGACGGTGGGGGTCCGACAGTACGAATTCAAGGTGCCGTATGGAGTTGTGCAGGCCGAGCAGGGGGTCGTGCGGGCCCTTCGCGAGAAGCCGAAATACGAGTTCCTGGTGAACGCCGGGATCTATCTTCTCGAACCGGACGTCCGGGGGTACATTCCGGCCGACCGGAGGTTCGACATGACCGACCTGATCAGCGTCCTGCTGAACGACGGCCGGAAAGTCGTCACCTTCCCGATCGTCGAGTACTGGCTCGACATCGGTCAGATCGAGGATTTTCAACGGGCTCAGCAGGACGTCGAGAGCCTGGGATGGGCGGCATGAGCTGGCAGTGGCAGGGAAAGCGGGTGCTGGTCACCGGCGCGGGAGGGTTCATCGGCAGTCATCTGGCCGAACGCCTCGTCCGCGAAGGGGCGAAGGTCCGCGCAATGGTCCGCTACGGCTCAGCAGGCCGCTGGGGATGGCTCGATGACAGCCCGCTGGTCAAGGAGATGGAGATCTTCGCGGGGGACATCCGCGACAGCGGGAACGTCCGCCGGGCGATGGAGGAGTGCGACGCCGTCCTGCATCTCGCCGCCCTGATCGCCATTCCCTACTCGTATCACGCTCCCGACTCCTACGTCCGGACGAACATCGACGGGACGCTGAACGTCCTCGAGGCGGCCCGGCTGCTGAAAACGCCGCGGATCGTCCACACTTCGACCAGCGAGGTCTACGGGACGGCGCTTCGCGTTCCGATCGACGAAGATCATCCGCTCCAGGGGCAGTCGCCTTACAGCGCCACCAAGATCGGCGCGGACAAGCTGGTCGAAAGCTACTACCGCTCTTTCGACCTGCCGGTCGTGACGATCCGTCCGTTCAACACCTACGGCCCCAGGCAGTCGACCCGGGCAGTCATCCCGACGATTATTACCCAAGCGATCGCCGGAGCGGAAATCCGCCTTGGAAGCCTGACGCCGACGCGGGATCTCAACTACGTCTCCAACACCGTCGACGGGTTCCTCAAAGGGGCCTCGGTCGCCGGAATCGAAGGAGAGACGATCAACCTCGGATCGGGTGAAGAGATCTCGGTCGGGGACCTCGCGAAATCCATCGTCCGCCTGGTCGGCCGCGACGTGCCGATCGTGACGGAAGAGCAGCGACTCCGCCCCGAGAAGAGCGAAGTCAATCGCCTCCTCGCGGACAACAGCCGCGCTCGAGACCGCCTCGGGTGGAAGCCCGAGGTCTCGTTCGAACAGGGACTGAAACAGACGATCGAGTGGATGCGCAGCCACCTCGACCGATATCGCACAGGGACCTACACCGTTTGATGCGGCAACTCCGTAGAACGACCTCGCAGATCGTTCGATGGACGCCCCTGATCATGCGGAGTCCGACCAGGAAGTCGGACGAAGCCCCTGTGAACCGAAAAGGAAGTCGGCATGGAAACCGTCGCCCCCGCCACCGAGATCGTCCGCCGCCTTCGCGGCATCGTCGGAGAGGCAGCGCCGCTCCCGCTCCACGAACCGGAGTTTGCAGGCCGCGAAAAGGCCTACGTCCTCGACTGCATCGAGTCGGGCTGGGTCTCCTCGGTCGGCAAGTATGTCGACCGATTCGAAACGATGCTCGCCGAATACACCGGAGCGAAGCGGGCGGTCGCGGTCGTCAACGGGACCGCGGCACTGCATGTCTGCCTCAAGCTCTGCGGCGTTCAGGCGGGTGACGAGGTTCTCTGCCCGGCTCTGAGCTTCGTTGCCACGGCCAACGCAATCTCGTACTGCCAGGCGATCCCGCACTTCGTCGACTCGGAGCGGTACACGCTCGGTCTCGACCCGCGCAAGCTCGACAACTACCTGCGGAAGATTGTCACGATCCGCAACGGCGCCGCCTGGAACCGGCTCACCCGCCGGCGGATCAAGGCGGTCGTTCCGATGCATACCCTGGGCCATCCGGTCGACCTCGATCCGCTGGTCGAAGTCTGCACGCGGTTCCACATCGCGCTCGTCGAGGATGCCGCCGAGTCGCTCGGCTCCTTTTACAAGGGGCGGCACACCGGAACGTTCGGCCGGATGAGCGCGATCAGCTTCAACGGCAACAAGATCATCACGACCGGCGGCGGCGGGGCGATCCTGACGAACGACGATGAGCTCGCCGACCGGGCGAAGCACCTCACCACGCAGGCGAAACGGCCGCACAAGTGGGAGTTCGTCCACGACGAGATCGGGTTCAACTACCGGATGCCGAACATCAACGCGGCCCTCGGTTGCGCCCAGCTGGAGCGGCTCCCCGAGATGCGAAGCCGCAAGCGGGAGCTCGCCCGGCGATTCCAGGAAGCGTTCGCGAGCAGCGCCACCGCCAGGTTCTTCGTCGAACCGCAGTTCGGTGAGAGCAACTACTGGCTGAACGCGATCCTCGTCCCTGGCGGCCAGGCGGTCCGGGATGAAGTTCTCGCCGCAAGCCACACCTCCGGCCTCCTGACCCGCCCGGTCTGGGACTTGCTCTCCGACCTCCCGATGTTCCGCGGCTACCCGCAGGGAGACCTGACCGTCGCCCGGGCCCTCCAGCGGGAGCTCATCAATATTCCCAGCAGTGCCCACCTGGTGGCGGCGATACCGGAGAGACAGGCGGCGTGAGAAATGGCCTAGGGGCCAGGGCCTAGAGCCCAGGGCCAGAAGGATATGCCGGATCCCTGACACCGTCCCCTGTCGCCTCTTCCTACGGTCCACAGCCGACAGCCCGAAACCCACAGTCTGAATCCTGCCCCGATGCTCACCCTCACCCTCATCACGAAGCTTCCGCATGTCGCCCGGCACGCTCACGCGTGCGGCGTGAAGCGGATCTTCGTCGACATGGAGATTCTCGGGAAACACGAGCGGCAGGGGCATCTCAGCACCGTCATCAGCGACCACACGCTCGAGGACGTGGCTGCAGTGCGTGAGGCCGTTCCGACGGCCGAGCTGATGGTCCGGGTCAATCCGCTCCACAGCGGCACGAAGGCGGAAGTCGACGGGGCGATCGCGGCTGGCGCAGACCTCCTGATGCTCCCGATGTTCGAGACGGCCCGCGAGCTGGCAAAGTTTTCGGAGATCGTCGACGGCCGCGTCGGAATCGTTCCGCTCGTCGAAACCCGCGGCGCCGCAGTCGATATCGCTCGAGTCGCCCGCGTCCGGGGGCTCCAAGAAGTTTTCATCGGGCTCAACGACCTGCACTTGAGCCTCGGGCTCAAGTTCATGTTCCAGCTCCTCTCGAACGGAACGGTCGAGCGGCTTGTCGAACAGATTCGCGAGACGGGCGTCCCCTACGGCTTTGGCGGAATCGCCCGGGTCGGCGAGGGAACGCTCCCCGCGCGGCTCGTGCTTGGGGAACACGTCCGGCTCCGGTCGCGGTCGGTGATCCTCTCCCGGGCTTTCCACAAGGGGAATGAACGGATCGACCAAGACGACGATTTCCGGCAGGCCATTGCGGCGGTCCGTGCCTGCGAGGGCGAGCTCGACCGTCGCAGCCACGCCCAGATCTGGTCGGACCGGGGCGAATTGCGACAGATCGTCGACGAGATCGTTCGCGGTCGTGACCGCGTCGAGAAACCACGGGAGGCGGCGTGATGCTCAAGCGTCTGTTCGACATCGTCGGAAGCCTATGCGGCCTGGTGCTCGTCGCGCCGCTTTTCGCGCTGATCGCGATCGCGATCAAGCTCGACTCGCGCGGACCGGTCTTCTTCCGACAGAAGAGGGTCGGCCTCGGAGGCGGGCCCTTCCTGATCTTCAAGTTCCGCTCCATGGTCGTCGATGCGCCGAAGCTCGGCCCGTTCTACACGAGTGCGAACGATCCCCGGATCACGCGAGTCGGACGGATCCTGCGGAAGACGAGCCTCGACGAGCTGCCACAGATCCTCAACGTCCTCCGCGGGGAGATGTCGATCGTCGGCCCGCGGCCGAACGTCTACGAACAGCGCGACCAGTACACCGAGGAGGAGTGGAACCTGCGGAACTCGGTCCTTCCCGGTATCACGGGGCTCGCCCAGGCGACCCGCCGTTCGGCCGCCACGACGGAAGAGCGGAACTCGCTCGACCTCGACTACGTCCGCCGGTCCTCTCTCCGGCTCGACTTGCAACTGATCCTCATGACGGTCCGCCAGGTCGTCTTCACGGGGGGGAACTGACATGTGCGGCATCTACGGGTTCTATGACCGCCAACGGCGACCGCTCGAAGGCCGGTTCCTCAACGGCATGGCGGATGCCATCGCCCACCGCGGCCCGGATGGTCACGGCCGGCACACCGCCCCGGGAGTCGCGATCGGCAACCAGCGGCTCGCGATTCTCGACCTTGATGGAGGCCAGCAGCCTTTCTACAGCCGAGACAGGCAGATCGCCGTCGTTCAGAACGGCGAGATCTTCAACTACGTCGAGCTGGCGGAAGAGCTTGCCCGCGACGGTGTCCGCTGCGAGACGACCTGCGACACCGAGGTGATCCTGCGGCTCTATCAGCGGCACGGCATCAACTTCGTGTCGAAGCTCAATGGGATGTTCTCGATCGCGATCCACGACGCGAACGAAGACTGCCTCTACCTGATCCGCGACCGCGTCGGGGAAAAGCCCCTTCACATCTACGACGATGGCAAGCGGCTGCTGTTCGCCTCCGAGATCAAGTCCCTCCTGCGGGCGGGCGTCCCGGCCGAGATGGACGAGGTCGCCCTCGAGCAGTTCCTGGCGTTCAACTTCATCCCCCCGCCGCGAACGATCGTCCGCGACGTGACGCACCTGATGCCGGGGCACTGGATGCAGGTCACTCCGCGCGGAGTGAAGACGCACCGCTGGTGGGACCTCGCCGCTGTTCAGCCCGAGCTGAAGTCGGAACAGGAGTGGGTGGAAGAGTTTCAGGCGATCCTCGACGACGCGGTCCGCATCCGCCTCCGAGCCGATGTTCCGTTCGGCGCGTTTCTCTCGGGCGGCGTCGACTCCTCGACGGTCGTCGGCCTCATGGCCCGGCACCGGCCGGAGCCGATCCGGACTTTCTGCATCGGTTTCCACGAGGAGCGGTTCGACGAGTCGCCGTTCGCGGCCGAGGCGGCGGCGCGGTTCGGCACGCAGCACACGATGCGGAAGGTCGACGCCGACATGCTCGACCTCTGGCCTAAGGCGATCTGGCACTGCGATCAGCCGCACGGCGACATCTCGTTCCTGCCGACCCTGCGGGTCTCCCAGCTTGCGGCCGAGCAGGTCAAGATGGTCCTGACCGGGGACGGGGCGGACGAGCTGTTCGCCGGCTATGACAAGTACAGGAACTTCTTCGCCGATCCGATGGTTCTCTCAGGCTCGGACGCCGATTTCCAGCGGCGGTACTTCGAGAACCTGTGTCTCTTCCCGGACGCCGCCCGGCGGCGGATCCGTAAGGGAAAGCCGGACGCGGGCGAAGCGGCGTTCGAATCGCTTCGGCCGCTGTTCGACCGATCGCAGCACATGGACCGGATCAACCAGGCGCTCTACATCGACATGATGCACCTGCTGCCGGGGAACAACCTCGTCAAACCGGACCGGATGTCGATGGCGGTCGGCCTCGAGACCCGCGCGCCGTTCCTCGATTACCGGATGATGGAGTTCGCCTTCCGGATTCCGGGCGAACTCAAGCTCCGCGGCCAGGAGACGAAGCACATCTACAAACGGGCGGTGAGGGAGCTGATCGGCGATCACCTGGCCTACCGACGCAAGCAGATGTTTACAGTCCCGGTCGGCGAGTGGTTCAAGACCCGTCTTGCCCCGTACTGCCGGGAGATGCTCCTGTCGGGGAGGACGGCCGCCCGCGGGCTGTTCGACCGCCGCGAGACGGCGACGCTGCTCGACCAGCACCAGAGCGAGGCGAAGGATCGCACTCGCGAACTTCGGGCCCTGATCGCGGTCGAGTGGTGGAACCGGATCTTCATCGACGCCGAGTCCGTTTCGGCCCGGTCCCGCCGGGCGGCGTAAGGGCCACGTGCCGAAAATGGGGAGAAGCGAGAGAACCAGCAGGACACGAAGACACCAAGGAAATACGCAGCAATGCCCATCTCGTGGTTTGTCACACGTAGGATTTCGGGTTGCATCGATTAGCCGGCGGGCGATAGCCCCCGGTTCAAACCGGACGCTATCGCGTTCCGGCTGATTTCACGAACCCCTGATCCTGGCTGTGCCGAACCACCGCCCCGTCTTCTTCGGGTCTTTGTGCCTTGGTGGTGAATCCTTCTCCTCCAACC
>JAEYWB010000425.1 GCA_023429275.1 Planctomycetota bacterium | reverse complement strand
TGATGACGTGGTTGTCTCTCGCGCCGGCGAACCGCTGGCCGTCCGGACGGACCGCGAGCGCCGTCACCCCTCCGCCATGGTTGTACTGGGCGAGCTGGCCGCCGTTGTCGACGTTCCAGCGGCGGATCGTCCCGTCGTCGCTCCCTGTGAAGAACTGTCCCGCCACTTCGGGACAGGCCTCGATGGCGTTGACTATTCCACCTGCGGGAATACGACGGAGCGCCGTGACTTCCCAGGTTCGCATCCCCGTCTCCCGGGAGACCGTGACGTACTGGTCGGGAACGGCTGTCTGGAACAGCGAATCGACCGCCGCGGCCTGGCCGACGAGAGACTGCTCGATCCCGCCATCCTGCCGGCTGAAGACGCGGATCTCCTTGAGCTCACCCGCCGATGATCCGAGGATCCGCTGGCCGTCCGCCGAGAACGCGACGGTGCGAACCGGACCGCTGAATCCGGCGAACTGGCCGGGATTCACGCCGCCGCCAAAGGTGGTCCACACGCGGATCTGCCTGTCTTCCCCCGCGGTCGCGACGAACTGGTTGTCGGGCGAGAGAGCGATGGCATGAATCGCCGCACCGTGACTCTGCTGGAAAATCGGTTGTTGCAGCGTCGGGCCGTAGCCGCGAAACGTCCCGTCCATTGAGGCGGCGCAGACCATCTGGCCGTCCAGACGGAACGCGACCGCCGTGATTGCGGCCGCACCGGTCGAGACACCCCCACGATACCGAACGGATTGTTGCTCGAGCCGGCCATCGGCCCGGAGGGCGAACAACTGATCCGGAGCGTTACTCAGAAGAGCGGTCTGACAACCGTTGAACGCGACCGTCTCGAGGAGCCGGCCGGCGACGATGTCCCACAGGATGGCCCGTCCGCCGGTGTCAGAAGAAAGCAGCCGGGTATTGTCTGTGCTCGCGTGAAGATCGCGAACCGCGGCGGAGTGTCCCTTCAGCAGGTGAGTCTGGTGACCATCG
The DNA here is from genome assembly GCA_023429275.1 of Planctomycetota bacterium. Classification (GTDB taxonomy): domain Bacteria; phylum Planctomycetota; class Planctomycetia; order Planctomycetales; family Planctomycetaceae; genus Planctomyces_A. The sequence continues at coordinate 2,114 of JAEYWB010000425.1, read as the reverse complement.
AAATTGCGAAGGACGATCGAGCCGTCGTTCAGTGCGATCGTGAGGCGGTTCCCGTCGCGGGTCCGCGACATGGCGGTGATCGGCAGAGGCTCCGTGAACGCTCGAGACTGCTGGCCACTGGCGGCGTTCCAGAAGCGGACCGACTGGTCTGCCGAGGCGGTGACGGGCTGATCTCCCCCGCCGAAGAAGGCGGCGACAACCGGCGCCGTGTGGCCCGGACAGTCGACAATCTGTTTCGCATCGGCGGCGTTCCAGATGCGGACGGTGTTGTTCGCCGCACCGGAGATCACCTGCGCGCTGTTGCCGCTGAAGCCCACGCACTTTACTTCGGCCTGATGCCCGGCAAACTTCGCGACCTCCCTGGGAGGATTGTCAGTGAGGCTCCAGACGCGGGCGGTCTGGTCGGCCGACGCACTGACGAGCCGGGTGGCGTCCGGCGAGAAGGCGAGTGCGTTGACGGCACCGGTGTGGCCGGTCAGCGTCGCGAGGACCTGGCCCGACCCGGCACTGCGAACGGTGATCGTCGCCGCACCGTTCGTGACGCTTGCCAGCGCGACCCGCTGTCCGTTCGGATCGAGGGCGGAGGCGGTCACCTTGTCGGGCCCGAGCGCCGCGAGTTCTCCCGGAGGAAGCGGCTCGGCATTCCAGAGCGTGAGCGTCCCGTCGGCCGTTCCGGCAAGGACCGACTTGCCGTCGGGACTGAACGCCAGAGCCCGAAGACGCGACGCCACTCCTCCGAGTGAGACACGGATGCGACGCCCGTCGGCTCCTGTCGACCAGAGCTCGATGCGGCCCTGATCGTCTCCCGTCGCGACCATCGTGCCGGGTTGCCCGGGAATCGGGCCTGCGGCGATCGCCGCAGGAGGCTTGTCGTCTCCCTTCCAGGATTCGACCGCCACCTTCGACGATGTCTCGAACAGTTGCAACGTCCCGTTGGCCGTTGCGATCGCCAATCGTTTGTGGTCGAGAGTTGATGCTGAGGCGACGATCGGCGACGGGACATCCTTCCATGGGCCGGCCGGGGAGACAGCGGCGCTGGGTGCCCGCCAGACACGAAGGAACGGCTCGGCAGCGCTGGCGGTCACGAGGTAGGCGGATGCCTGACCGGGGCCGGGAGGATTCGCCGCCGAGCGGACCCACTCGACCGCCTGCAGCGGATTGGGCACATCGAACCGTGCGAGAAGTGCTCCGTCGGCGAGGTTCCAGAGTCGAAGTGACTTGTCCTGCGAGACGCTCACGAGCTCGCCGCCCCCTGGGCTGAACCGCAGCCCCGAGACCGGTTCGCTGTGCCCCGCGAGGTCGCGGACCGGCTTTCCCGTGGCTGCTTCCCTGATCTGGACCAGCCCGTCGATCCCTCCGGTTGCGATCAGGGTTCGGTCGGGACTGACTGTGACGACAGAGAGTTCGGCCGTGCCGGACACGTTGACGACGCGAACGTCGCGCGGTCGCCGCCAGAGCTTCACTTCCCGGAAGGAGCCCGAGGCGAGCAGGCTCCCATCCGGACTGATCGCGAGTGACTGGACGAGATCCCGATGCGCGACGGGCGGAGAAACCTTCGGATCGCCGCCGACGGCCGGATCGATGAGCTCGGCGACGAGCTGTCCGCTCGGGACGTGGTCGATAAGGATCCGGTTTCCGCGCGAGGCGGCGGCGTACTGACCGTCCGCGGTCAGGGCGACGGCGTGGACGGGGTGGACGCCGCTCGGCAGCGGACGAAGCCCCTTCGGCGAGGCGGCTCCCCCCTGGCCGGGCCGGGCTCCCTGATCGATCCAGAGCCTGATGAGCCCGAGCTCTTCCGAAGTCAGCGGCCTTGCGGCAACGTCGTTCTTCGCCGGGGGCATGACAGGATCCGCCTCGTGGGCGGCGAGTTTCAGCAGCAGGCTGTCCCCGCTCTTCCCTGCGATCACCGCGGGGCCGGAGTCTCCCCCCTTGAGGATCAGCGGGGCCGTCTCGAGGATCAGAGCCCCCTGTTTCTCGCTGGCGCTGTGACAGGCGAGACAGTTCTTGCGAAGCAGCGGCAGGATGTCGTGGTCGAAATCGACAGGGGAAGACCGGCTGACCGCCGCAACCGGAATCGGCGCTCCCTGGCACTCAGATGCCCGAAAGAGCAGGGT